>JAHEDF010000200.1 GCA_024641365.1 Planctomycetota bacterium
TTAGTTTATATCTGGCATGTGTCGGCATGGCGTTGGCCTTAGTGGTCATAATTCGGCGTAAGCAGTCACCTGAACTTAGCGCCATAGGTCGTGATGTCCCAGGAAGTTGCCACCAGCGTTTAAAGCCTGCGGCAGACCCTGTGCAGCAACAACCATCTAAACCCCATCACAGTTGACAAAAGTGGGTCCGTTCTAACATGCGCCGCTCCCGCTGGTAGCGGGTCAACCCTGAGGCCGTTATGGATCTGCTCGCTAAAGTCGCTCAAACATCTCTGCGCACCACCCCAATCGGTGATTTCAAAGTCGGTGATACCGTCAATGTGCACACCAAAATTAAAGAAGGTGACAAAGAACGTATTCAAATTTTCAATGGCACCGTTATTGCACGCGGCAATGGCCATGGCGACATTAATGATTCATTTATTGTGCGCCGTATCGTTGCCGGTGAAGGCGTTGAACGTAATTTTCCTATTCACAGCCCACGCGTAGAAAAAGTAGAAGTAGTTCGTCGTGGTTTAGTGCGCCGCAGTAAATTATATTATTTGCGCGATCGCGTTGGTAAGGCAACAAAAGTTAAAGAATTACTGAATTCCGAAACGACTGATAAACAGTAATTATTGATATCTTCCGTATCACATACGGGGATAAACAAAATCTTTGCAAACGCCAAGTCAGATGACTTGGCGTTTTCTTTTGGCTACTAGCTGGGTGGAGGTCGTGTTCTAAATTCTGACATCGTAGATTTATTGTGATAAGATTTTGCCCATATCTTGCTCTCAATGGTCTAAATTGTTGGCACAACATGTGCCAGTGCAGAGCATGAAATCATTCTGCTCTGCCTTTACCTATTCCTCATATGTCCTCGCACCTACGTTGCTCAGCTTAGCGGTTGTGCATGGTGAGGATGTAAAACCTCCTCAGGATACCACACCAACAACATTAGCGGTTTCAGCGACGCGCTTGTCGTCATCACCAGCTGAACAGCCGTATGCATTTTACCGATTGAATGAATTATCCCTTCAACATGCAACTGACCGCACGGCAGTAGAGGCTTTAAATTACACGCCAGGCGTTTTTGTTCAAAAGACGGCGGGCAATCAATCTAGTCCGTATATTCGCGGATTAACTGGCGAGCAAACATTATTATTATTTGATGGGGTACGTTTAAGTAATGCATTATTTCGTCCGGGAGCGAATCAATACTCGGCCTTAATTCCAGCTAGTAGTTTATCAGGCATTGATGTTATTCTTGGCTCATCAAGCACCGTTACGGGAAGCGATGGATTAACCGGCGCTCTTGATTTTCGTTTAGCTAACGCCGGTAGAGATGTTAATGCAGCTGCCTCACCATGGGCAAGTGGTCGCGTTGGATCTGCAGATGGCTATCGCGTAGCGGCGGGTGTCGATGGTCGCGTTAGCAACTTTTTATATTCGTTCGATGCTGGTTTTGCTGAATATCATGACTTAATTGGCGGCAAAGACGCTGGTAATCATCTTTTTGGTTCGGCTGCAGGTCAGGATGATATTCCAAATTCGTCATTTAAAGAATATCATGTCGGTGCGCGCGTTGCCTATGTTGGTATTGAGAATAATCGCTTTGAATTAGCTGCAGGACAAACCGAACAATGGGATGCACCACGGCCAGACGGTTATTTTGAGAACAGTGGAAACACTGGTCGATTTACTCGTTATTATGACCCGCAGACTTTTACCTATGTGCATGCTCGCCATATATTCGGTGGCGCAGGCTCGCTGCCTCGTGTGCAAACGACGCTGTATTATCATTTGCAACAAGAAGAACAATTTCGTGAAGATAATAATGGCGGACGTTATCGCCGCCGCGAATATCAAGATGGGATCAGTACGCTTGGACTTGATTTACAATTAACCAGTCATATTGATCGCCATGAAATTACGTATGGTGGCACTGTTTATCAGGATGATATTTCTTCTGATTTTCAACGCTATCGTTCACCAGCAGCTGATTTAAATCCAGCAAATGCAGTGCTAGATCAAACAGGTGCATTAAATCCAGGGACGACAACCGTGCCAGATGGTGCAACCTATATGGGTTACGGTGTTTTTGTACAAGATTTCTGGCGCATTAATGAACAGTGGGATATTCTGGGTGGTCTACGTTATAGTCGTTATGATTGGAACTTTGACGTCACAGCTGATCGTAATGGATACGCGTCAATTGGTCCAAAAACAATTGATGAATCAGCAGATAATGTAACAGGCAGTTTGCGCCTTGGTTTTGCTCCCATTAAACCAGTCTATACTTTCGCTGGTGTTTCTCAGGGTTTCCGTGCTCCTAACATTTCAAATCTGGCAGGTAGTCAGGATCGAGGCAGTGGTAGTTCAGGCAGTGGTACCGGGCCACAAATTGAGGGAAATCCTGCACTCGATCCCGAACAATCTTTAACATATGAAATTGGTGGGCGTCTAAATGTGGAACGCGATACCATCGCATTAACTGGTTTTTACACCACCATCAACGATTATATTCAAGTTCAATATATTGATGTGAATAGCGATGGCATCATTGATAATACCGACCAAGCCAAAGTCGTGAATACCGAACAGGCACGTTTATGGGGCGCAGAATTTTCATTCGATTACGGTTTACCTGTTCACAATTGGTTGCCTGCAGGTGATCGTTTAGCATTAGTCCAAACAACCAACTGGGTAAATGGTAAAGTCGATGCTTATAATACGGTGACAAACCAAGTAGAAGAATTTAATTTATCCAAAGCGAATCGACTATTCGGCCAAGCTGGACTTCGTTATAATATGGTGACTGGCTGGTGGGGTATGTTCCGTTCACGTTGGTCAGCAGCCTACGACAAAGTGGCTCCAGGTGATGATAGCGATACGCGTCATACCACATTTGGCGCTGTTGGCGAAACTCCAGGCGCTATGCCCGGTTATGCAGTGTTTGATTTAAAAGTTGGCTGGGTAAAAACGGGCGGAAAATATTGGGTCGATTTGGCCGTTGAGAATATTTTCAATACGACCTATCGCGAACCAGGTTCAGGCACAGATGGCAGCGGTATGAATCTCATCCTTGGGGCAGGGGCGCGTTTCTGATCCATTATTTGTATAGAGCGCCGTGTAAAAACATGACTTTTAATCCGTAAATGAGTCCCTGTGAAAATCATTTTACAGGGACTCATTTATGTGGTTGCAATTTAGCAGAATTCCATCTGCTAGCAGCATGGCATTGTTTAGCAAAAGACGCCAACGAACCTCAGTGCAGGCACAGGGGGATGCGAGCGAAGAACGGATCTGTTGGTATTTACGTTTTCGTGGCTGGCGTATTTGTGCACGTAATTGGATAGGCGGAAATGGAGAAATTGATATTGTAGCTAGTCGTTGGCGAACATTATTAATTGTTGAGGTGCGTCAGCGTAAAAATATTGAGACGGCACTCACATCTGTTGATCACGACAAAATAAAACATGTCATGTCGGCAGCACAGTCACTTATTCGCTTACATCGACTAGAACGTTACAAACTACGCTATGATGTTTTTGCTGTTGATGCAGCTGGAACTGTTGAACGGCGGAAAAACATTTTAAAGGTGGGGCATATCGGTTCATGACCGTAGTTTAGTATAGCGAGATGATTTTTGTCATTGTCTAGTCACAATCATCTTATCTTTACATCAATTGACTAACTATCAGAAGCCGAGCCATAAACCCAACGGAAGTAGGCGATGACAGGGGCTACTTGGTTTGATCGAACGCCATTTCAAAGCCTAAAATGCCATTCGAACCCATTGGCAGTGGGTGATAGTGGGTGATAGTGGGCAAAAAAATAACTATAACCCGCCATTTTCATCTTGTTGATAATGAAATGCCCACTGCCAGCACAGTGTTGTCAGGCTAAATGCTAAACGAAGTGAGTAGCAAATTGCTGCGAAGTTACTGCCCAGGCACCCACTTGCGTTATCGAAACGGATTGCGCAGCATATCACCTTCGTCTAGTACCCTAGCGTAGCGAGCGCATGCGATGATCACGGTTTGGTTGCCAGCTGAGAAAGGATTGACTCGCCACGATGTGGTAGACGGAAAAATTCCTGATAATGTGGTTTGGATTGATGCGGTAGAGGTCACGCGCGAAGAAGAACAATTAATTGAATCAAAATATGACATTGAAATGCCGACGCGTGCAGAAATGCAAGAGATTGAAGCGTCGAGTCGTTTATACCGTGAAGGTCAAGCCGTTTTCATGACCTCGACCATGTTAATTAAAACGGAAACAGAAAATCCAGAAACAACAGCTGTTACATTTATATTAACAAATAAAGTATTAGTGACCTTACGTTATGCGGAGCCATGGTCTTTCCGCGTTTACACTAGTCGTTTAGCTAAATCTGGTCCAACGAACTCAGACTTAACCTTTATTGGTTTATTAGAAACAACCGTCGAACGTTTAGCCGACTTGTTAGAATTAATTAGTCTTGAACTAGAAAATATTTCCCAGCAAACCTTTAAATTGCGGCAAGCCGGACGCGAACTCGACTTGCAGCGTGCCATTATCAAAATTGGTCGCTGTGGAAACATCGCGAGTAAAATTCGTGAAAGTTTGCTCGATAAAGGACGCATGGTTATTTTTACGGAACAAGCGGCAACTGAACAATTGTGCGCTGAAGGCCGTGCTCGGTTACATGCGGTTCATCGCGACGTGCAATCTTTAGCTGACCACGCAACTTACACTGCCGCTAAAATTAATTTCTTACTCGATGCGACGCTCGGATTGATTAACATTGAACAAAACAGAATAATTAAATTATTCTCAGTCGCAGCCGTCATATTCCTGCCACCGACCTTGGTGGCCAGTATATATGGTATGAACTATAAGTTATGGCCAGCAGACGATAATCCGTATGGTTTCGCGTTCGCGATTGGCATTATGGTTATTTCAGTTGGTTTGACCTTATGGTATTTCCGTCGCCAACGCTGGTTGTAATTGTTTCATATTAAAATCCGGCGCGTGTAGGCCTTTTGCTATAAAACTAGACAGCGGCAAACGCATCTAAGGATATTCATGGCACAAAGGAAACATATGCTTCGTATTATTTTGTTATTTATAATCAGCTTTGCGATTTTCTCAGTTACCGCTGAAGAAGTAGTAAAAACCGCATTTAAAACCAAGCACGTTATTATTTTAGTAATCGATGGTCCCCGTTGGACGGAAACGTGGGGCGAACCGCAGCGGCAATATATTCCTGTACGCAATAAAGAATTAGCTCCACAGGGCGTTTTATGTATGGATGTTGGCAATGATGGGCCGACTTACACAAACGCAGGACATACCGCCTTAGTAACTGGGTTTTATCAAGACATAAATAATAGTGGACGTGAAATCCCCAAGAATCCAACGCTGTTTCAAAAAGTAATTAAGGCGGGGATAGCAGACGAAAAAACCTCTTGGGTAGTCGCTAGCAAAGATAAATTAGAAATTTTAACCGATAGCTCTGCAACCGGTTGGAATCATAAATATATTTGCTCGCAATATTGCGGTATTAATGGCGGCGGTGTTGGATCTGGTTATGGTGAAGATGCGACAACTTTCGCTAAGGCAAAAGAAGTCATTTCTAAACAGCATCCGCGTTTCATGCTCATTAATTTTAAACAGCCAGATGCATATGGCCACGCAAAAAAATGGGATTTATACTTACAAGGAATTCGCGACACCGATCGCTATGCTGGTGATATTTGGAAATTAATTCAATCAGACCCAGTGCTGAAAGATACCACTACGTTATTTATAACCAACGATCATGGTCGGCATCCAGATGGACATAAAGATGGCTTTGTGAGTCATGGTGATGATTGTGCGGGCTGTAAAAAAATTGAACTGCTCGCGCTCGGACCCGATTTTAAACGCGGTGCGGTTGTCGAAAAACACTGTGGACAAATTGATGTCGCGGCCACATCTGCGGCCTTGCTCGGTCTAGCAATCCCAGGATCATCCGGTCGTGTTTTGGAAGAACTTTTTATAACGCCACCGACTACAAAGTGATGCCCTAGGATTTTACCAATGGATGTAGCTGGCAAAAATGTACTTATCTGGGGATTTGGTCATCATGGTGGTGGCTTGGCGGCGGCACGTTTTTGTGTCGCACATAATGCTGCCGTAACTATTCTCGAACAAAAAAAACCAGCACAATTAGGCGCAAATGGCGCTGAAGCGATTAAACAAGGATGGCCATGGTTTATTGGTGATGGCTCGCATGCATGCGTTCAAGCAGCGGACGTAATTATTGCCTCACCAGCAATTCCGCCACGTGCATGGCCAAGTGAGCATCCGAAGATTATTTCTCCTGAAGGATTATTTTTTTCAACGCATACGGGGCCACGTATTGCTGTCACTGGCACCAAAGGAAAAAGCACAACTGCTCATATAACGGGCGCCTTATTAGGTTGGACAGTTGGTGGAAATAGTAATGAGCCGTTACTCGATATTTTAGCGCGTCTTGGGCCAACGGTTCCAGTTGTCTGTGAATTATCAAGTTTCCAATTACATTATTTACGTCAGCAACGTCCGCCGTTTGCCGTGACGATGATGACCAGTTTAGCACGTGATCATTTAGACTGGCATCCTGATGAAGCACATTATCGCTCAACAAAATTAGCGATGATGCCGTGGGGCGCGGTACAAGTGATTGCTCCCAACATTCCCGAAGGGCGGGCCGTAACGGCATCGGCACTGCCATTAGTGCGTTATCACGATGGTGTATTTACAACACCTGAGGGCGATCGTTTTGCCACACGTGGTGATTTAGCATTACTAGGAGATCACAATGCGCAAAATGCGTGTTTGTCTTTAACCGCTGCGATCCACATGGGATTATCAACCTCGCAGGCAGCAGCTCGATTACGTGGTGTGCGTGGATTACCCCACCGTTTAGAATTAG
>JAHEDF010000201.1 GCA_024641365.1 Planctomycetota bacterium
CCCGGTTTATCTAACAATGGTCCGGCCGTCTCTTTAATTTCCGCATCCATTTCACTGGCCATAATATGGGCCAATGTCGTTTTACCCAATCCTGGTGGACCAGATAATAACACATGATCCAATTGCTCTTTGCGCTGCTTCGCTGCCGCTATCGCCAAACTTAAATTCCGTGTTACGCCGGTTTGCCCAGTAAATTCAGAAAGTCGTCGCGGCCGTAATGCTCGATCTGTTTGATCATCACGTTGATCAAATGCTGGTGGTTGCGACATGTCACTCATATGTGCACACACAATTCTACTGTCATAGCAATGATAATTAAAACCATAATCCTACTATTAAGGATAAATTATTGGCGTTAATGCCTTCTACCTTACCGCGATAGGTGTATGCAAGTTCAGTAAAAAGAGAGCCGTAACGTCCGCCTCCTAAATACAAACCGATCATGCCGCGACCACCTGGGAACCATCGTTCGCCATCATATCTGTTACCATTCTTATCAGTCGCTTTAATTTTATTATAATAGCTACCAATACCAAATCCAAAATAGAGACTATCACTCAATAAAGCTCGTTCATTATAGGTCACACTCCAGGCATCGTATTTATTGCCATTTCCTGAGGCATGTGTCCATTCCAAATCAAGACTTGGCGCTCCAATTAATGCTGGTTGCGATTCACCCCAACCGAGGCCAACCGTCCACGGAAATTTACGCGTGAGCTCTCTCATTTCGTTTTCAAATAAGCTATAACCACCTGCCACATAAAATGGTGGGCGATCCGCTGCCGTCGCAATTGCAACGGTGCTCAATAAGATCGCAATCACACGCATGTGAGTTCTCCCGATGTCGCAGCACGGTAGGGGCCACTCTCTAATCGCCAACCCCCTGGCTGTCGACGGAAAGTGGCTTGTAGATAGAGGCCTTAGCCATTGGCAGCTGCTAAGCATGCTGCCATTGCGTTGCCCGCCAACCAGCCCGTGGTCCATGCGTTTTGGAAATTAAATCCACCAGTGATCGCATCGACATCAAGACACTCACCAGCAAGAAACAAACCAGCGTGCTGGCGACTCTCCATAGTACGCCAATTTATTTCATCACGAGCTAATCCACCCGCTGTTACAAATTCATCTTTGAAGGTGCTTTTTCCCGTCATGGTTAATGGGCATTCATTTAATTGACGTGCTAACGAAGCGACTTGATCCCTGGCCAATTGTGACCAAGTACCCGTTTCAGCAATGCCAGCTTGTTGCACCAATGCTTCCCACAATCTGCGTGGAATAACTGAGGGTGTTGTATTTTTTATAAGTTTTCCCCCACTAGAAGCGCGCATATTGTCACACCATTCCTGTGCATTTTCACCATTGAGCCAATCAATTGTTATGCGTGTTTTATAATTAGCTGCAGCTAAAGCACGAGCACCCCAGGCGGATGCACGTAGTACCGCTGGTCCGCTAATGCCCCAATGCGTACATAAAAGTGGACCGTGTGTAATAATCTTTTCTTCGGTATCGAGTAATGTGACTGTTACCGATTCAACAGCTACACCAGCCAGGGTGCGAATCCACATTTCTTGGCAAGTACAGGTAAATAATGATGGCACCGGAGCCACCACGGTGTGACCTAAATGCTCACAAATTTTATGACCACTTTTATGTGAGCCTGTTGCTAATAATACCGTTGTAGCAGCTATCATATCGTTTTTAACTTCTATCCTCCACCCGTGGCTATCATTGCGACGCACTGCTCGTACCGGTTGGTGCAATTGAATTTTTACACCGGCATCATGTGCAGATTCCGTTAAACAATCTATTATCGTTTGCGATTGATCGGTTTCCGGAAACATGCGCCCGTCCGCTTCCGTTTTCAATGTCACACCGCGATAAGAAAACCACTCAATAACTTGTTCAGGACCAAATCGGGAAAATGGACCAAGTAATTCTTGAGAGCCACGTGGATAATGCGTTACTAATTTTTTAGGAATCAAGCAGTCATGCGTTACGTTACACCGACCACCACCAGAAATTCGTACTTTTGCCAGTGTTTGTCCGGTTGCCTCCAATATAATAACCTCGTGCCCTGGGCTTGCCTCCGCACAGGTGATGGCGGCAAAAAATCCTGCCGCTCCACCACCGACAATGACTGCTGTACCCATAATCTTAGCGTGTGACTGCAACGCCTGTGCACAACTAGTATTATAAAAACGATCAGCGATAATCAGCTGGTCGTTTGCAGACCTTTATTTTTTCTTATTTTCTTCGATTAGCGCTTTCAGCTGCGCACTTAACTCTTTACGTAATTTTAGCTCTTCTTCATATTTTTTACGTAAATCGGTGCTAATGCGATAATCTTCTTCACGAGCAGCTTCGAGTGATTTAAGTTTTGCAAATATGGCATCATGGTCGGCCTCTGCTTTTTTACGCTTCGTATATTCATCCTGCTTCTCATCTTCTAACGATTTGATTTTTTCATTTAATTCTTTAGCGCGCAATTCACTGGCAGCTAAGGCCGCCTTGGCTTCCTCCTCAGATTTTTTTGATTTTGCTAAATTGTTTTCTGATTCAGATAATTTCCATTCAGCATCTTTGCGTGCTTTGTTTTCTGTCTCCGCTTTATCTTGATTATCCTTAGCTAATTGCCCATTCTTTTCTGCCAAAGAAGAAGCCGAACTCCACCCGGTAATCAATACAATTACTATGATAAGGAGCGCTAAACCACCGCCTCCCAGCGCTAAGGCTTTCGGCTGCTTCGCTTTTTCTGCCCATACTGGTAATGGTTTTGCCGGTTTGGGTGGTTCTTCTTCCATGTCTTCCTCGGGAGGTGGCATGGTTGGCATTGCCATGCGAGAACTACGACGCTTCACCACACCAGAAGGCTTATCAGATGGGCGCGGTTTGGGGGCTTGTGCCTTTGGCGGCTCATCAAATGACAGCTGTTCGTCTTCAGGGTCAGCTGACAATGTCGATGCATTTGACACGGCTTGCTTTGCTGCTGAATGAGAATCGTCAGCAAAGCTCAGATCATCATTGTTTCTTGCTCCCGCCGCGGGACTTTCTGCCAGCGGCGGTTGATTTTTTCCCGCGGGGGGCCCTCCCGCCGGTTCAAGGGGCGGTATCAGTTGCGGCGAATTACATTTGGGACATGAGATTGCTTTTCCGGCGTACGTTGCTGCTAGTTTGGCCTGAAAAGAGCACGAATTACAGGTGAAAATCAGGCGGCCACTATCATCGGGTTTACTGAAGCGATCAGTTCCCTGTGCGGTTGAAACCCGATTATATCGAACCGTATCACCTGTTGGATCACTGCCGTCGGCGGTAGCGATCTGCATTTGCTGACAACCTGGGCATAGGATTACTTTGTCTTGGTAATTAGATGGGATACGTGCGCGATAACCGCACCCTCCACAAATAAAACGAATAGAATCAGTTGAGGTCATAAAGTTACCCTCTCATGTAAAAATGCCGTCGCTTTATGCGCTATAAAATCATTGAAAACAGGTCGTTTTTTCATCACAGCAAGGGAGCGACTGCTACACAACTCACCAGGTAGAGCCGCTATTCTAACCTAATGACAAACATAACGTACTTAAACATTTGCATCAAAAACAGATCACCTCAGCGCCAGCTAACCTAAAAGGTGAGTGCTGGTGACTAGCATAAATGCTCAGCAAGGAACCAAGTTTGACAGTTGCTTGTCATTCGGACACTAGGACAGCGAAAAAGTGGCATGGGGCCACTGCAGGACCGTCAACGTGAGCGCTAAGAGAAAAACTCCTAATCGCGAGGTCTTCGAGGGTTCAGACATTCTTGGATTGCGTCTACGCGCAGCTAAAAAACCAGCCGTTATTCCTTTTTTAGAAATTCCCCCCGAAGAAATTGATATTGAACCAATAACTTTAGATCCGGTCGATTTAACTGAAGCAGAGCCAATTAGCATTTCTCCCCTTACGGTACCAATGGAAGATATCTTACCGTACGAAGATGATGACGAGGAAGAATACAGCGAACCTCCCAAACCCGTTCAAACACCAACACCTGAAAAAACTCCGTCAAAAGTCACTCCCAAACCAACAGCACCAGGAAATTTATCGTTATTTGGGGTCGGCGAGATTGAAACTAAAGGTAAATCGCGTCGACGTTCGTGAAATTATTTATAAACACAATATCAATTTAATTAACCTATAAATATTATTTTAATGTTTCGCTTACGCGTAAACGTTTATAACTGTTAGAACAAAAACCTCAAAGAATACAAATGAGCATAAAATTAAAAAACCCTGCGAGGATTCGCAGGGTTTTTTAAATAATCAATAACAAGTGATTTATTGTTCTGTTATTGTTCTAAAGAGGCGCCTTCTTTTTTCCAGCCGCTGAGGCCGCCCGTGTAGTGCTTCACATTGGTATAGCCTAATTTTGCTACAGCTTTTGCTGCGCTCTTCCAAGCATTGCATTGTGGGCTACCACAGTAAGCGACTACTAATGCATCTTTTTCTGCTGGTAATTTTGATGCGATATCCGCTTTCGATGCTTGGAAATCGATAGCGCCAGGAATACGTCCACTTTTGTATGATTGCGAGCCATTGACATCGATGACAACAACAGCTTTCGCTTCTATGGCTTTGGTTAATTCTGCGTGCGAAATGTCAGCAAATTCGCTGTCAGCAGCGAAAGCAACACCACTCATGGCGAATAAGAGGGCGAATAAAGCAGTCTTCATGTGATTTTCCTTGTGATGGGGTTTGAAGCTGGAGGTCTCATAAGTGAGATCTGTTCCAGGAAGAGTGGGGAAGATAGTAGTCACACCACCCCTAGGCATGCAACCCCCTTACGGTGATCCCGCCGCAGGCGTGGTGTTGTCTGTCGCCGGGCGAGTTCCCACTAAATTAGCTGTAACACGAACGGACACTGGATCATACGTCATCCATACTGGGCCTAAAATGCCGACCGAGGCTTCCAGCGGAATGCCTGGTTCTATGGTTGATCGCAAGGTAATATAAGCGGTTATTTCAGTTTCTGGTTGCAGACTCTGTAATAATTGCTCTGGGCCATGCAACGTCAGTACGACTTGCGGTTGGCTTAGCTCAATGCTGAAGCGCGTATGAAAATCACGCGGAGCTAGTATTTGAATAGGAACAGCCACTTCACGACGTCCTGAATTTCCAGGAGTCAATGTAATCGTGGCAGTAACAGTATCAATAATATCAAAATGAGATTGTTGGGCGACTAAAATAATTTTTTCAGTACGTGACTTTAATTGAGTTGGATCTATGTCTGACAGCACAATTGGTTCATAAGTAACCCGTTGGTTCTTTTCTTTCATCGCTTTAAATTGTTCACCCGTAGCGCGTACTCGTACTCGCGTCGGCTCTAATGCCATACTGGCATTTACACCTTCAGGTATTCCAGACAAACTTGGAACTTCGACTGATAAATAATCTTCAGTAATTAATGATAAACCAACGGTGACTTCTCGAATGGAATCTGGGTTTATTTGTTCAATACGGATGTCGTCATTTAAACCTAACATCCCGATAGTAATTGGAAATGCTTGCCCGCCTTGCTGGGGAGCATCTGCATCCATTACTAATCGCGGGGAAAGAGTGGAACGCAGTGAACTAGTTTGACTAATTGGCACGCTAAGTCGCACAGTAAATGCTTCCGGCTCTATAGAATTAACACGATAACTTTCTGGTACTTTCGCAATTGATTCAGGAGAAAATTGAACCGTTATTTGTCGTTCAACTCGCACTTGCCCATTTGTGTATGACCATAATGCAATGGCGATTAAAAATGCACCTAATTTAATGGTCCAATTGGTTGTAAAGAAACTCATCATTTGGACGAATCCATGGGCGCTGGTGTTTCTGCGCTAGAGGCAGCTGGTGACTCGATGCGTTCAGTGCTACGTTCATTAGTACGTTCAATACGTTCGGTACGTAATACGCGTCGTCCCCCTTCTCTAAATTCACGTGTTAATATTAATTCGACATCTTGGCGCGTTAGGCCACGTGTAAATTGACCACGGTCAGCCATGCTAATGAGCCCCGTTTCTTCGCTGACGACCAAAACCAAGGCATCGGTATCTTCACTAATGCCAATACCGGCGCGATGACGTGTTCCAGACAAACCACGATAGACCGGATTATTAGTTAATGGCAAGATAACACCCGCACCCGCAATGCGACCACCACGAATAACCATAGCGCCATCATGCAGTGGTGTGTCTTTCCAAAAAATAGTAATTAATATTTTAGTCGTAATTTCACAATCTAAAGGGCTCGACACGACATAATCATCTAAACGATCATTACGTTCAAAGACAATAAGTGCCCCAATGCGCCGTGAAGCTAGATAACTGATTGCTTCACCTAAGTGGCCAATTATCGCAGCATTACTACTGAGATCTTGGTTTGGAAAAAGTCCACCCATACGTGTAAATAAACGACGCAACTCTGGTTGGAACACCACTGCTACGACCAAAGCGCTGATACCAATACCGGCCTGCAACAACCAGGTAATAGCATGTAGTTGCAATGCACGAGCCGACATCCACGCAATTACGACAATAGCTAAAATTAACGTAACGCCGCGTAATTTACCACCTGCGCTAATACGTTCCAAGGCACGTAACAAATAATAAATCATCACCGTGATTAAAAGAATTTCTAATCCGGAACGCAGATAATAAATAATATCGGCTTGTTCAAAGTACATCAGCACCCACTTTCAGGGAACGATGTAATCGCATTGCGGCAACAGCTCCTGGGACATCATGAACGCGCAAAAGAGCACACGAATCAGCAATGAGTCCATGTACAATATGGCTCAGACTATCACGCTCATCTGCTGGTAGTTCTACACCAGCAACCAATGGTAAAAAAGATTTACGGCTGACACCAACAACAATTGGACGA
>JAHEDF010000202.1 GCA_024641365.1 Planctomycetota bacterium
TGCGCTATTTGCGGCATCACTCTGACGTGGCGTTAGGAGGGGCATAGAGTGAAAATTATTACAAGCCTGTTCACAATCGTTCTGTTCCTGTCTGGTCATATCATGGCAGCAGACAAGCAACCTGTTCTGTTAGTTGGCATTGAAAATAATAAATTAATTTATCAGACAGGCTCGGATGGTTTTCGCATGCCAGATTTTTCGTTTTGCGGATATCAGGGCGGTGGCGTTGCCATTCCTGACGTGCCAGTCAAAGAAACGCTCAAACCGACAGGCCCAGGTGACGACACCGAGCGCATTCAAAAAGCCATTGATAAAGTGGCTGCATTGCCAATTGGGCAGAATGGGTTTCGGGGTGCAATAGAATTAAAGACAGGCACCTACCGCGTTGAGGGCTCGCTTACTATCTCATCGTCTGGTATCGTTTTGCGCGGCGAAAAAAATAGCCCGGATGGAACGATTATTATTGCTACGGGTACTAAACAACGTTCTTTAATTACCATGAGCGGTGGGAAATCAGGCGCCGCCATTAAAGACAATACATTTGCCATCGCAGATAAATACGTGCCAGTAGGTGCAATTACCATAACATTAGCATCTACAAAAGGACTTTCAGTTGGTGACGATATAGAAATATACCGTGGTGCTACTGATGAGTGGATTGCTGCGATTGGCATGAATAAATTAAGTAAAGGTGGTAAAGATCCGGTAAAAAATTGGACAGCGAATGCTTATAGTTTGGGTTATCATCGTCAGATTGTAAAAATTACTGGTGATACCATAACCATTGATGTGCCAATTGTCTTTTCTATCGACGCGAAATGGAGCAGTGGCATTGTCTATAAAAAATCGCCAGATCAGCGTATTATTAATGTTGGTGTCGAACACCTGCGCTTAGTGAGTGAATATGAAAAAGGGAAAGAAAAAAGTGATGAAAATCATGCGTGGGTAGGCGTGATGATTGGTAATTTAGTTGATGGCTGGGTACGCGATGTGACGTCGGTTCATTTTGGTTATAGCTGCGTACAGGTAAAAAATGGTGGGAGACGAATAACAATTGAAGACTGTGCGTGCTTAGACCCCGTGTCGCAAATCACTGGCAGTCGGCGCTATTCTTTTGCTTTAGGTGGAGAGCTTACTTTAGTGCAACGCTGCTATACACGTCATGGCCGGCATGATTACGTCATGCACGACCGCGTGCGTGGGCCCAATGTATTTCTTGATTGTGTCGCAGATAATACGCACAGCGATACTGGTCCCCATCATCGCTGGGCCACTGGAACGTTATATGATAATATCGCATGTGGCGCCTTAAATGTGCAAAATCGTGGACGTATGGGTACCGGTCATGGCTGGGCAGGAGCGACTATGGTTTTTTGGAATTGTCGAGCCAGCAGCATTAAATGTGAGAAGCCACCAACCGCAAATAATTATTGCATTGGCTCAAGCGGAAAAATTTCTGGTAATGGTTACATTGAGTCACATGGAAAACCAGTTGAACCACGTAGTTTGTATCTCAGGCAACTAGAAGAACGTTTGGGAAAAGCAGCGGTGAACAATATTGCCACGCCTGAGCAAATGCAGGGTATAATTGATCAACAATTACGAAATAAATTTGGTAAATAACACCAAAGGAATGCCTTTATGAAACATAAATTTATGTTTATGAGTTTGGCAATGGTCTGTGGAATTTTTGCTCTCCAGGCGGAAGAGCAATCGACCACAAATAATATGGAACTTCTCAAAGTTACTCCGGAACAATTATTGTATCAGGATGATTTTGAGAAAGATTTATCGCAGTGGGTGGTCGAGCAAGTCGAAGGCGGAACGACGACTATTGTGGATGGGAAATTAGACGTAACGGATAGCGGTGGTTGTACAGTGTGGTTTCAAAAGAAATTAGCGGGCGCGATTATGCTCGAATATGAGGCCACCATGATAGATCAAGGTGGTCCGCATGATCGCGTCAGTGATCTCAATTGCTTTTGGATGGCAATTGACCCGAAAAATCCTGACAATTTATTTGCAGATACAGGTCGCCAAGGGAAATTTGGAAAATACCACCCACTGCGTTTATATTATGTTGGCTATGGCGCTAATGAAAATACCACCACGCGTTTTCGCCGCTATCCAGGAGGCGGTGATCGCCCCTGCTTAGTGGATTTAAGCGATAAGAAATTTATGAACGTGGCCAATAAAACTGTAAAAATTCAGATTATCGCAGATGGTAAACGCATTCAATTTTGGCGTGACCAGGAACTGGTCACAGATTATGAAGATGCCAATCCATACACCGACGGGTGGTTTGGATTTCGCACCGTACGCAATCACATGCAGCTAGATAATTTCCGCGTCTATCGCTTGTCACCGACAAAAGCAGGCCAATAGCTAAATAACATTTACCCTTTCAAGACTGAAGAAGTTAAATTAACCGCAGAGAGCGCAGAGGACGCGGAGATGATTTAATGTAGATTTGTTAAAAAACCATCTCTGCGTCCACTGCGGTTAATTGCCTTTTGGTGAATTTTCAATTTTTCAGAAAATACCGATTTAAACGAGGTTATTAGCCGAATGGCATTACCTCTGCGATTTTTCAGTTAATAGGCCTTTATTCAACCGTCTCTTTTTTTTGCACTTTAAAAAATCGTTTCGGTTGAATAATGGCTAAGGGATATTTAGTCATTTCATCAATAATGGCCTGCGCGACCGGGGTGTAAGCACTGTTTGCATATTTCTCAATAAATTTTCTTAGTGGTGCCAATGGATCTTTGTTGGTATTTTGCGACCCACCGTTTGCGTTAATAATCTCCTGATTATGCTGAGCGTTTTCTACGGCTGCATAGAAAATTTTTCCGGCGTCGATTTCTGCTTTAACGTCGTCTGTTTTAAACAAGGGAAAATAATGATCGGTCATGGCATCAAAGGCAGGTAAGCCACTAAAGCCTTTTTTATACGTATTTAGCAATTCTTGTAATTTATA
This sequence comes from Planctomycetota bacterium, assembly GCA_024641365.1. Next base: position 2,978 of record JAHEDF010000202.1, read on the forward strand.
CATATCGCCAACGCTTGCCAGATAATCAGCCTCATTTTTTAAGGCTGTGTTGGCAGCATCGATGTGTTGCTGAAAGGCAAGTAAGACATTTAATTCTTTCTCAATAGCGTCCTTTTTATAACGCGGATTGGTAAGCTTTTCTTCCATATCGCCTTTTAATTTTGTGACAGCGGATTGACCTTTGGCGATATAATTTCCGGCGAGCGATTGATAGATTGATTTTGTTTTCGGGGTGATGTCTTCTGCGCTGATCACCATGCTTGGCAGCGCAAAAAATTGTCCCGATTGTGATGCCCCCGTGATATGTAGATTTTTATTTTTCACGGAAAAAATAAATGCCATAACGGCGCTCATCATGTGTCGTAAGTTGCCAACATAGGCACGATTATTATCACGATTTGGTTGATAATAAAATGAACCATCAGGACACTGAGCCAAACTAAACCACCATTTATGATAACGCATTAAATGTTCAAATCCGGCCGGATTAAAAAATGTTGCTGCCGCTTGCCACCCCATGCCGAGTGGCGGCGAGGCATGGGTATCAGGAAAACTTTCCACGTGGTCACTTAACATCGTTGTGATGAGATCAGCCTGTTGTTGGTATTTTGCATCACCGTAATCACAGAGCTGATTTGCCAGAGCGGTTGATCCGGTGCGACCCATATCGGCCCAATTACCGCGCGTATTTTTACTAGCGCCCGCGTTATACCAGACGTAACCAGTGGTGCCCGTACCGCGTTCTAAAAAGGCTAGGGCCATTTCATGTCTTTCGCGATTTATTTGTATGCCACAACGCGACATCAGCGCTAAAGCCATGCAGGCTTGTGATGTGGTAATACACATTGGGCCATAGCCTTCGAATCCAGGATTATGTCCCCAGCCACCAAGCATTCTGGTCATTAATTTTTCGTTTTTAGTTTCATCTCGATCAGAGCGTAATTGTGATTTCTTATCAATATATTGCGTTTTCATCAGCCAGTCACGAATTTCTTCAAGTTCTGGTAATACCCATTTTTCTCCAGTCGCTAAATAATATTCGCTGAGCACAATACCAGCAAAGGTGTAATTCCACACCACTAACCCACCCGCATTCGGATCATATTTGGAACTGGTTTGGGTCGCGTAATTACGCGCACTGCGTTCGACGTTTGGTAAATATTTTTTATCGCCACTAGCCAGTAAGGCGAGTGCGCCGAAACAATCGGCTTCTGCACTACCCCACGTGCCGTTCCCTGACTGATTTTTTGCGAGGTATTCATAGAGCTCGCTAACAATCAGGGCAGATTTTTTATCGTTATTCGGAAAGCTATCTGAATATTTTCCGTATTTCGTGCCAATATTTATAACGACTTGTACTTTCTCTTTATTTCGCATGACATCGACCAGTAAGATGCCTTTGCCTGGTTGGGGATCGTCACTTTTTTTACTTTTACTGCTTGAACCTTTATCCGTGGCCGCCTCTGCCTGACTTTCTTCCAGCGCATTGCCAAAATCCATCAGCGGTCCTTCACCACCAAATTTATCCATGCCATAGCCATTTTTATGAGCGACCTCAAAGGGGCGATTATTGACGCCAATAATGACATCATCCTTTTTAAGTTTTCCGTACGCCGGAGTATTTTCAAAAACATACGTAACCACTAAACATTTTAAATTACTTTCAATTAATTTTGCCCGCGCACCGGTTATGCCTAAATTAATATAAAATCCACCAGCTGCTGCATCCGGCCCATTTACCTTTTCATTCCACGGCGTGGTGTCAGTAAAATTAACAGCGTAGAGTGGTGAAAAAAGCAGCAACGCTAACGCACCAGTAATTATCAGGCGAGCAAATTTTTCCATACGGCATCCTTTATTGTTACTGGTACTACGTCTGGGTGACTAATATGTTAATGCCAATGGTCGGACAGTAATGTCGAACGAAATTGCCCTTGCTCAATCCGGACAAAGCACGGTCTTTTCAGGACGACTTTCTCACTTTTTATATCTGCTTTTTGCCTTGAGGTCGGAGATGAGATAATAAATTATATATCGTAAGAGAATTAAGTGCCTTTATGGCTATGAATGGCCTATACGTTTGAGCTATTTTGTAATGTAGACAATCGCCGCGCTAAAATTATCGGCGCTATAAAAGTGGTGATCATAATAACTAAAATAACGACAGCCAACAACGCATCGGTAAGCAAACCGAGTTGGCGACCAAGTGCGGCGAAAATTAATCCCACTTCTCCACGAGGCACCATGCCAACGCCAACCAGCGTACGATCCATGCCTGGGCCAGCAGCTAAACCACTCAGGTGTTTACCGCCCCAGGCAACCAGCGTAATGGCCGCAGCCAGCAGCAGAATTTCTGGCCCAGCAATGAGGGCGTCTAATTTAACCTGCATACCCACAACCAGAAAAAATATTGGGGTTAAGAAATTTTGAACCGGTTCGATAAGCGCTTGATAGCGGTGCTTGGCGGTTTGTTCGTGGCGTGGTGTGTTGCCGTCAGTTAAAATAAGACCGGCCATAAAAGCACCAACAATAGCAGCGAGGCCGAGCGAACCAGCTGCCCACGCAATGCCAAAACACAGGGCAAGGGCAAAAATTTCCTTACTACCATCGCCGCCCAGACGTTCGATAAAACTGGTTATGAAATTAGTAATGCGGGGACCGATCAGTAATAAAATACCAATGAAACTAATTGCTTTGATAAAAACCAGTGCTGCGACATGCACAGCATCACCACTTTCCGCATGCAAACTCATAATCACGGCTAGCAAGGCAACGCCAAGAATATCATCAATGACAGCCGCGCCTAAAATTAATTTCGTTTCCGGTCGCTGAGAACTGTTGGTGTCGCGAAATATGCGTGCTGTAATACCAACACTGGTTGCGGTTAATACACCAGCGATAAAGACTGGCACCATTGGACTCAGGTGATTAGTGGTGACCAATGGTAAGAGCCACGCGCATAATAACCACACACCAATAAATGGCGCACACACACCAATGCAGGCAATCGCTACGGAACGCCCACCACTGCGCATCATTTCTTCGGGCGAATGTTCTAAGCCAACAGCAAATAACAGTGCTATGGCACCAAGAAAACTAATGCTCTCGACGACATCTGCCGCAAATGCATAGGCATGTCCATGTTGTTCAGATAAAATTCTGACAATAGTATCCGCGTGTATCCCAGGCCCTACCCATTGTTCGGCTGCAACACGCAATGGTATGCCAGATAACTGATCGTGCATAATTTGCGAAATGGCGGCACCTTCGCGCAGCAAGATCATTAAATCCCAGCCGACATAAGCGCCAATATTTCCTAAGGCGACACCGGCGAGTAATTCCCCGAGGACTGGCGGAACGCGAATTTTTTTACAGAGCAAATCCGCACTGAGCGCCAAGGCCAGTAAGGTGGCTAAGCCGATAAGGACGATGCTGCCAGTGTCGTGAGTTGCACCTTCTCCGGTCGCATACGCCACAGCAGGAATGAACGCACATATGCCAATGAGGACGATACGCCTGATTATCTGTCGCGGTGTGCTGGGCATGGAATTTTTATCTGGGAGAGGTAGGGGCTGGCAATGTGTAATTGGCGCTTGGGGAGAATTTTGAGGCGTTATGAAGGAAGTGAGCGAAAACACAGAGCCAATGTTATTAGGCTAATAATAGCGTTTTTCCCTAGAAAACACGTTTAATCGAAGACAGATTAACCGCAGAGGGCGCAGAGGGAATTTATAAAAAAAAATCTGAGCTCATTCCATTACCTTTAAATGCCAATAAACGGTAATTTTTACTGCAGATTTGTTTAAAAACCATCTCTGCGCCCGCTGCGCCCTCCGCGGTTAATTGCCTTTTGGTGAATTTCGCATTTTCACAAAATGCCAATATAAACACGATTATTAGCCGAATAGCATTGA
>JAHEDF010000203.1 GCA_024641365.1 Planctomycetota bacterium
TCTCTGTTTAGCCGTCACCACCATTTTAATCTTTGCAACTTTGGCAATTTTCTCAGCAACTCTGACCTTGCCTGGTTTAGCAGGTTTAGTGTTGTCGATTGGTATGGCGGTCGACACCAACATTCTTGTTTTCGAACGTATACGCGAGGAATTGCGAGAGGAAAAAGGTTTACCGTACGCGATTGAGCGCGGTTATGATCGCGCCTTCCTGACTATTTTTGACGCAAACTTAACTACCTTTATTACGGCATTAATTCTCTACTACATCGGTTCCGGTCCAGTGAAGGGCTTCGGTTTAACGCTGATGATTGGTTTAGGTATTAATATGTTTAGTGGCGTGTATGTTGGCCGTTTAATTACCGATTGGTTATGCAAAGGGAAAGAAACTGTTTCGATGGCCAGTTGGGTACCGCCATTGCGCTTACCATACGTGCGCTGGCGCTTTTTCGGATATTTTTTCTCAAGTATAACCGGCATATTAGGACTGCTTTATTTTATGTTCGGCCACACTTTAACTGGTGGCAGTTTTCAACGTAATTTCGACATCGATTTTACTGGCGGTAATATGGTACAGGTTATTTTCAAAGAACCGCAAACCATGTCATCAGTTGAAAAAGCAGTGCGTGACGCCATTGCTGCCAACAAAGAACAATTACCGCTCCTCGACGATATTCGTGCACAAGCTTATGTCGCAAACGTCGGTGATGATACTTCTAGTTCACGGCAGTGGGTATTCCGTGGTCGCGATGAAGAAGGCTCACAATTAGAACATCAACGCGCTGCGTTAGAAGAAGAACGCGCGGCTATGGTGCGTGCAGCAAATAAAGCACGTAATGCAACCCCGCCCAATGATGTTGAAGCGCGTCGCATTGATAAAGATATTGATGCAAAAGCAGTTGAGATTAAAGCCCTTCAGGGAAAAATTGATTTACGCACAGCGGAATTTCAAAAACAAATTGGACAGGCTTTCCCAGGAGCCATTGCGCCTGAGGGACAAGAAATTACTGCCGCTGGTTTTATTGATAATAAAGTCAGCCTCACATTATCGACCCTAGAAACGCCATCTGCTTATCAACTAGAACGCATACAAACGGCTTTAGTGAAACGTGATGAAATTGCCGATGCAAAATTAAAAACGTCAAGTGAAGGACTTCCTGGGTTTAGCTTAGAAGTCACGTATCGTTCTGCGCCGACGGCGCTTGGTCGTTTCTTAGTTACTGACCCAGCGCAAGAACGCATCGCACAATTAATTGGCAATAACACTATTGATGACCGCGTACGCGGCCAAGCAAAAATTGCCTTTGATTTATATAATGCTGTTGTGCAGCTTGCTGCAAAAGAACGTATAACCGTTACGCAACCGTATCCATCAAGCGAACATTTCAGCGGTCAGGTTGCTGACCAAATGAAAATTCGCGCATTAGTCGCAATTATTTTAAGTATGATTGCGATTTTAGCATACGTGGCTGCGCGCTTTGAATTCCGTTTCGGCATCGGTTCGGTCGTAGCGTTGTTCCACGACGTAGTACTGACTGTTGGTCTGTTATCACTCTTTGGTGTGCGCATCGACTTAACTGTCATCGCCGCTGTTTTGACCATCATCGGCTTCTCAATTAATGACACGATTGTGACCTATGACCGAGTGCGTGAAAATCTGCCGAAAATGTTAGGCAAGACGTTAGCTGAAATTATTGACGTATCGATTGCCCAAACCATGGCGCGTACCGTGCTGACAACCGGTACCGTGTTGGCGACGGTCATCGTGCTCTATCTCTTTGGCGGCGATGCGCTCAAGCCATTCGCGTTAACCCTGATCATTGGCTTTACCCTTGGTACTTATTCGTCGGTATTCGTGGCATCGCCATTGTTGCTGACCTTCCAAAAGAATAAGCCACCGCTCCCGCCAAGTGATCTCAGTGATCCAAATCAGCCGGTTTCAAGCGAACCTGGTACGGATGCCCCAACGCAACCTACCACCGCTGGGTGAGTAAAACGACCCCTAGGCACGTAAAAATGCCTCGGGGTCGCGCTTACTGAGGTGAGCACAGCATCGCAAACGCTTGTTTTTGCCCATTTGTACCACATAGTCCCGCCGCTTAACCAAGCCAATCGGACTCCCGCTCAGTCGGGGCCGAATGAGTCTGGTCCAGTTATCACCCTTTTGGAGAATCAATTTTTGATAGGTCGCCGCCGCAGCAGAATGCCTCTGCCTTTGCCCGAAAATAACAACCGGGCTCGTGTAAATGAAAAGATTCGTGTTCCCACCGTTCGATTGATCGACGAAAATGGCCAACAAGTTGGCATCGTTCCCGTTCATGAAGCACTTACTAAAGCGCAAGCTGCTGGTATGGATTTGGTGGAAGTATCACCAGACGCAAAACCACCCGTTTGTCGCATTCAAGATTATAGCAAATTTTTATTTGAGCAGCAAAAGAAAGATCGTGCTGCCAAAGCAAATGCGCATAAATCCGAAACCAAAGAAGTGCGCTTACGTCCAGGAACTGGACAAGGTGACATCGACGTCAAAGCCAAGCACGCACGCGAATTTTTAGAAGAAGGTCATAAAGTATCGATCTTGTTACAATTCCGTGGCCGTGAAATGAGCCATCGTGAATTAGGCTTAGAAATGATTCGTAAATTCGCGGCACAATTATCCGACATCGCAAAAATCGAACAAGAACCGCGCCAAGAAGGGAAACGCATGTTTGCCTTATTAACCGCGATTAAACATTAAGTTCGTTACTTACAAAAATTTTAAACCGCTGATGACCACCATCATCAGCGGTTTTTTTGCGGCCAATTTTAATACCAATTCCGGCTCAATAGATCCTAAATAATAAGACACTTACATGGAGGACCGGAGAAACGGAGAAATACAAAGATGGAAATCCTGTGGTCATTGAAAAAAAGCACAGTTTTCCCCTTCGGTTCTCTGGTTCTCCATGTTAATCTGTTGCCATTACGGATGATATGAGGCGGAATTAGTATGATTAACCGCAGAGGGCGCAGAGAACGCAGAGGTTGTTTATAGATGATCTTGTTGACTCCTATGAGCCCATTTTACCGATCCCATGCAGTTTTGTTTTCAGTTTTTTAAAAAAACTTCTCTGCGCCCTCTGCGCCCTCTGCGGTTAATTGTCTTACCGACTAAAACGACTCACAAAAACAATGCCTGCCATCATAGGAAATTGCACCATGATAGCTGGTAGTAAAATATACGGATCGCCAGCGTGGAATTTGCTAGCATAAGCAACGGCTAAACCATTGTTCATATAGACAACCGTGCACATAAAAGCGATGGCATCGCGTTGTTCTAAAAAACGACCTTGTAGCCAACTACCAAGCGCAAAAATACAAATCGCTAAGGTGGTTAATCCTAGCGGAATCGAAATAGTTTTTAGTGGGATTCCTTCCCAACTGGTGCGATTAACCACCACTGCTACAAAAATTAACGTGCACACACACGCAATTGCGGCGGGACTTAAATGAGCATAATTACGTTCAATCCATTTTGGTGCCATTTTTCGTATTATTTGCGCGGCAATAAACGGACAAAATAATAATAGCGTAACATAGCCAGCTTCATGTGCCGACTCGGCCAGTGTAATATCTCCATCGGCACAAACCGCCATTAATAACGGTACCGTAATTGGTACGGTTAAACTGCCGACCATCATTAATAATAATGCCGTTAGTCGATTACCATTGTAGAGATCAGCAAAAGCTAAACTGGAAAAACTCCCAGGCATCATTGCCATTAATAATACGCCTGGCGCCCATTTCGGTGCAATGACATAAACGACGCCCCATGCGATGACTGGTAAAATAATTAATTTAACCATCGTCAGCCAACTTAACCGCCACCAGACCCCAGGTTGCGAAGCCGCTTGCGCAATATCGCATGGCGCAATCTTCAAACAGGAAAAGAACAGAATACCACCCAATAAAATCGGAATAGTTGGCCGTAATATTTCATAATTGCCCGGCACTACAAATCCGGCAATCAGCAGGATGTAGGCCGTAATCCAAAAGCGTCGACCAAACAGACTTGCGAACACAGTTATTCCGTACCGGTGCTATCACCTTGTTACTAGGCGGCCCGTGGCAATGGGGCTTCGACTTGGAAACTGCGAATGCCGTCAATAAACCATTGTTTAGTAGGCCAACCATTTACCCACTCAATTCTGTGTGGTAGATTTTCATCCTGATGATGCCTGCAGCTGATTCCGAACATGTCTTGTTCGGTAAAATTTTAATTGAGAACAAGCTGATCAATGAGGGGCAGCTACAACAATGCTTGCGCCTGCAGGCTGCCGAAGTCGAAATGGGGCGACCGCGCCGTAGTTTAGGCGATATATTAGTCGAATTAGGTTGCCTCACCAAAGCACAGTTGGATCAAGCCTTAGCCGATCAGCGAAAAAAATTAAAACATTTAGTCATCGGCCCCTATCACATTATAGATAAATTAGGGTCAGGTGGCATGGGCGCTGTCTATCGCGCACACGTACCCGATACAGGCGTCGAAGTCGCACTAAAATTATTACCACGATCATTATCCGAAGATCCGAATTTCTTAGCACGCTTCCATCAAGAAGCCAATGTCGGCATGGAATTAAATCATCGCCACATTGTGCGTACCATCGATTTTGGAGAAAATAAAGGCACCTACTATATTGCGATGGAAGTGGTGGAAGGCGGCACGCTAGAACATCACTTAACGGTGAGCGGCGCTATTCCTGAACGCACAGCTTTAAAAATTACTCGCGATTTATTGGGTGCTTTACAATATGCGCACGAGAAAAACGTGGTGCATCGGGATATTAAACCATCAAATATTTTATTTGATCGGGAAGGGAAAAGTAAATTAACCGATTTTGGATTAGCAAAAGCAGAGGCACCTGATCCAAAATTTATGTTGCATGGCACCACCGTTGGAACGCCGCATTATATGGCGCCGGAACAAGCACGTGGTGAAGAATTAGATATTCGTGCCGATTTATATTCGCTGGGCGCAACCCTCTACCACGCCGTCACTGGACGAACGCCATACTCGGGTTCGTCAGCGGCGGTGATGAACAGTCACCTTGCCAACGAATTACCGCCACCGGAAAGTATTAATCCCGCCCTGAGCCACGGATGCGTGGCGATCATTAAAACCTTAATGGCCAAGGATCGGAACAACCGCTACGCAACGCCAGCAGAGGCACTGCAAGACGTCGAACGTGTTTTAAGTGGAGAGGCTCCGCTAGCCAATCCGCCAAACACGGCTCCCGTGCCACGGCCACCACGGCAACCCCGTGAACCTCAAAACAACCCACCTGCATCTAACCCGTCTGAACAACGACCGGCTGTAGACCGTTCAGCACTGCGACGCCGGGTTAGACGGCGGATGAAATGGACCATGATTTTATTGATTACCGGGATCGTCTGGTTGGTCGGCATCCTGCTCATGATCTGGTTTTTTCAGAGCATTAATGGCTCAAAATCAGAATCGGAGACCCAGAACCAACCGCTCTAAGAACATTGCCAGGTCACATTTCCCCGCCGCGCCTTCAGAGAGTGACAAATGCCACAAGCGCTTAGGCTGCGCCACGCCTGATGTCTGTTGTTCCGTCCGATAATCCAGTGATGCCAGCGCCGACTCCACCAGATCCGGTGGTGCCAAGTGAACCCGCGCCGCTCGAGCTCGGCTATACCGTAACCGTCGACACCTTTAGCGGGCCTTTAGATTTATTGCTGTATTTGGTGCGACGCACTGAGTTGGACATTTTAGAAGTCCCGCTGTCGCTCATTGTTGATCAATTTATCGATACCGTACGAGCGTGGCAGGATGCGGATCTCGATGTTGCTGGCGATTTTATTTTAATGGCTGCGACGCTGTTAGAATTAAAAGCTCGCACCATCGTTCCACCTATTTCTGAAGATGAATTAAACGATCCTGATGAGCCGACCTTTGATCCACGCGAAGGTTTATTGCGTTCGTTATTAGCCTATCGCAAATTTAAAGAAGCTATTCAAGTCATTGAACAATTAGAATTAGATCGTCAGCCACGATTGGAACGACAATTACGCGAAGTTATTCCGGACATGCCGGTGGATGTCGAAGATTTCGATCTTGGCGACATTACGCTACATACCTTGATGACAACCTGTGAACACACGTTGTCACGCATTAACGGTCTTGGACCACGCACTGTTATAGTTGACGAAATGCCGCTTAGCTTGCGGTTAACAACTTTAATTGATGATTTGCGCGCGGTTGAAAAAGATACCATCAGCAATTTGTTAACCGGAAAATATTCACGTATAGCGCACATCACCACGGTGATGGCGTCGCTTGAACTCGCACGACAACGTTTATTAGAAATTGCTCAGTTAGAACAATTTGGTGATATTGTTTTACGTTTACGTAGTGCCGAAGAACGAGAAACAGTACCCGAATTACCGCCCGAAGAACCGCCACAACCAAAGCGCAGAAAACGTTTACCGTTAGTTACTTATACAGCGCCTGAAACGACCGACGAAAACGACACAACGGATGATAACGACGTCGAAGAAATAACTGAAACCGATGAACAACGTTTCTTGCGAGAATTAGAAGAAAGCACGCACGTTGCGGCTGTTTTATCAATCACCGCCAATATCGAAAAAAGTTTTACCGCACATTGGCTAACATTACATCCTGAATTAGCTCCAACACCCGAGCCACCTCCCGTCGTTGCACCCCCAGTTAAAACAGAAACACCACCAGTCGATAAAACAACTGATCTGACGACACAAACTGCTGAAACACAAACTGCTGAAACACAAACTGCTGAAACACAAACTGCTGAAACACAAACTGCTGAAACACAAACTGCTGAAACACAAACT
>JAHEDF010000204.1 GCA_024641365.1 Planctomycetota bacterium
ATGTGCACCAGGACCGATAATTAAAACGTTTACCCCAGATCGTAAATCAGTTAAAGCCTACCAGAAAATTGCGGAACGATTCCGTAATCTCTATCCAGCAATTGCTGCGTATTGTCATAGCGTTTAAGTTAAACGAAACATTATATATAGCCGCACTTTGCCATACCGTTTGGTAAAGTGCGGTTTTTAATGTGGTGGTCTCAAGTCCATGACTCGTCATGCGAATCACAGTGATAATGATGCGTGATTATTCATCACTGTGAACGGCCATTAATTCCATTATCTTAATGAGCGATAGGGGGAAGCATGGTTCTTTATCAGCATGTCCTGAATGCTATGTTGGTTTTGTGCTTAACCATTATTTGCGCATATACAGAAAACCACCCGAATATCTTATGGATTACCGTTGAAGACATGAGTCCACATCTGGGCTGTTATGGAGCCAAAGATGCACGAACACCCCATCTAGATGCTTTTGCGCAAACAGCGATTCGGTATACGCATGCTTTTGCAACAGCGCCTGTCTGTTCACCGTCGCGCAGTTGTTTAATAACGGGCAATTATGCAACATCATTAGGGACGCACGAAATGCGCTCTCATTTTCCGCTTCCTGACTATATTCGTGGTTTTCCTGCCTATCTACGAGAAGCCGGTTATTATTGCAGCAATAATGTTAAGACGGATTATAATATTCGTGATGAAAAACTTTTTATAAAAGACGCGTGGAATGAATCATCTGCTACTGCACATTGGAAAAAACGTGCAAAAGACCAGCCGTTTTTTGCTGTCTTTAATTGCATGTTAACCCATCAATCGCGTACGAGTGTTTGGCCCTATGAACAATTTGAAAAAGAAGTTGCTTCGTTATTAACGGCAGACGAACGGCATGATCCATCTCGCGTAACTTTACCTCCATATTATCCAGATACGGAACTCGCACGAAAAGAATGGGCGCGTTACCATGACTGTGTTACGGCGATGGATAAATACGTAGGAGAATTATTGAAAGAATTAGCCGATGACGGTTTACAAGATGATACAATAATATTCTTTTATTCAGATCATGGCATGGGGATGCCGCGAGGAAAACGAACCTTGTATGATAGTGGACTGCATGTCCCATTATTAGTACACTTACCACAAAAATACCAGCACTTAGTGCCTGAGGGAACACCAGCCGTAACGGATCGCCTGGTAAGTTTTGTAGATTTTGCACCGACGGTTTTAAGTTTGGCCAATGTGAAAATTCCAGCGCATATGCAGGGCATTCCATTTTTAGGAAGCATTAGCGAAACACAGCGCAAGTTTGTCTATGGAGCTCGCGCTCGTGTTGATGAAGCTTTTGATGAAACGCGTTCGGTACGTGATCATAAGTGGCTGTATATTCGCAATTATATGCCGCATATGAGCTGGATGCAGCCAGAGCGTTATTCAGATTCATCGGTTTTTCGTCGTGAATTTACCTATTTATTTCAACAAGGCACTTTAAATGCTGATCAATTAACTTTCGCAGCTCCACGACGAGCAATGGAAATGTTATTCGATACGGAAGCTGACCCACATAATCTTAAAAACCTGAGTGAAGACCCAGCCTATCAAGATCAGCTCATACGCATGCGAGGGGCATTACGAGAATGGATTTTGACGGCACACGATGCCGGTTTTGTTTCAGAAACCGATATGTGGCAACGCTTAGCCAATGGGAAGACACCGTTTGAATTGACGCAAAATAAAAATTTTTATCCACTCACAGATCTTTTACGCACAGCAGAAATGGTAGGATTACCATTTGCAGGAGATGACTCTGCATTTGAAGCAAAAGATGCTGGTATACGCTATTGGGCGACCTTGGCCTTATTAACGTCGAGTAACTATCAAAAAGATAAAGCGTTAGCAGCTTTATCGGACACGTCCGTAGCGGTGCGAATCACGGCAGCATTTTATTTATTACAACATGATAATTTTCATCAGGCTCTAACATTATTACAGCAAGAAATTGGCAACGAGGACCCGAATGTGTCCCTATTGGCAGCTCGCGCATTACAGTTGTCAGGTGAACGTGCTCGACCAGCAAAACAACAAATGGAACAAGTGCTTGTTCACGTCACTAAGCACGAAAGCGAGCATCCCGTTAATATGTTTATACGTTTTTGTATCGAAGAATCTTTAGACCAATTCAAACGCCTCGAATAAGACACAAAAAAACGCCGAACATAAGAGTTCGGCGTTTTTTAATTACAGTAATAAAAACGAGTTGGTATTACCACTCAAAGCGACTACGCATGATATCGTATTTCTTTTTGGCGATTTCATTTTTGGCAATAAAGGCTTCTGCCTCTGGCATACCACGGGTCCAAGCATCAGGAAACTTCGCTTTTAACCATTGGCACTTTGTGGCAAACAACACGCCTTCGCCGCAATTTTTTGCAAATAGATTTTCATGTACGGCACCTTCATTGGCGATACTAAATGCCATTTCCCAAAAACTGGTTGATTGGCGAATATAGGCATTCTCTTGGCTGCCAAAAATAGAGCAGATGTTTTTTGCTTCTTCGGGATTTTTCGGAACCCACCCGGCAAAATATTCGCGTGCCTTACGACAAACGGCTTCACGCCGTAAATCGTAGAGTTTTAATACGAGTTGAGCATCTTCGGTTGTGGCCATAATAGTCCTTTTATGGGGTGTGAGTTTACCAAATTTCAACGGCTGGTTCGGTCATGCCTGGTAGCCAAACAATACGATCAGGCACAATTGGTTCGCCGCGCGCGAAGGCGACGGCATTTTGTGCTGATTGAATTTCCATTTGATAGCGTCCATCGTGACTGCAACTACCTTGATGGCAGCATAAAAATACATTTGGCAGGGTCGCTAATGGTCCGACATACGGCTCTTTGTGATAAACATCTAATGCTGCACCAGCTAAATGACCATTACTCAGTAGTTCGTACAAAGCGACTTCGTCGTGCACCTCTCCACGGCAGGTATTAATATAGTAGGAGCCTTTGCGCATTTGTTTGAGGCGGTCTTTATTGAGTAAATTTTCAGTTTTCCGGGTTAAGGGCAAGTGAACAGTAACACCAAGACTCGTTTCTAATAATTCATCCAGAGAGACATAACGCACGCCATGTTGTGTTGCCCAGGCATGATCCTCGACAATATCATGAGCAATGACGTTGATGCCAAACGCCTTGGCAACAACGGCAACTTGGCGGCCAATGCGACCACAGCCAAGAATGCCTAAGGTTTTACCTTGCCACAACACTCCGGTTAATCGTTTCCATTGCCCTTGGCGTAAACCCTCATGCGCCTCAACAAAACGGCGACCTAAACTTATTAAAATGCCAAATACTTGTTCGACGACACTACGCGCTGGGGCATCCGGTGTGTAAGTAACCGCGATATTATGCTCCATACAAAAACGGACATCAAAATTATCGAGTCCCACGCCAACCCGAGCAATGTGTTTGAGTTTTGGTAATCCTTTAGCAATTATCTCAGCTGGTAATGCTTCTGTTGCTGCTAACAGGACTTCAACATCACCTAATAAGGCACCAGTTTCTGCTGACGTGTGTTTACGTTTATGTGGCGACAGCCGCACATCAAAGCCATTGCGAACCAAAAGGTCGACCGGATCTGAACTCGATATGCCGTAGGGATAGCTGGTAACTTGGGTAATTATCACGGGGTGGGCATCCTGTAGGAGTTTGCACAAAAACAATGTGTCGAGTGCGAGGTGGCACACTACTCGAAAAAGACCACAAAGACCGGTAAAACGGGCATTCGACAGCCGAATACTTGCTGAAGAGACTCATAGCGAGCGTAAAACGGTTAGCGGAACGACATGTTTGCAGTTCGTTTCCATCTAACCCAGTAAGCAAATTAGTGATTATAGGAACGTTATGGTGACTGCATTATCTTCAGAACCCTGGGCATTTACACTTGCTACAGAGGATGAATAGGGTCCCAATTTTCATATTTTGACTCACAGATGATTATATAACTTTTCTAAGCAAATTACCAACCGGCACCGTCATCGAATCGATGTACTTGACTACAGGTAAAATATAATTCACCCAAAGAGAAGAAAAGGAACTAAATGAGCGATTTTTTTGTCCACTCATTAATAACATCTTCTAAAATTTATGAATTAACCGTGTAAAAGAACATAGGTTATGGTTGCTTCAATGAAATGCACTGACAGTGTGTGCGCCCATGGCTAAAGCATGGACAAGACGTCGTATCATTATCGCAGGCACAACGGGTGTCGCGGGCGTTATAATTGGAACAACAGGGACTGGATGCAGACGAATTGGGCAGCATAGCTCGGTTGCACCAGTCAATAATGATCCGTCTCCGTACATAGCGCCTCCGAATCAGCCTGCTCAAGGACTTGTTACGAATGGTATTTGGTATGAAATTGTTGACGGAGATACGCTCAGTGCGATAGCAAGAAAATCTGGTGTATCGATAAATGAAATTGTTGCAGCAAATAACTTGAAATCGACTTTATTGATACCGCATGAAAAATTATGGCTTCCGGGAACGAATACGATTGGTCCAGATCCATTGGCGGCTCAGACGGCTCCCGATGAAGACCATGTGCCAGAATCGAGAGATGACGATGATCCAGGTGTGGGCAATTTACCACGGGCTCCTGGAAAAGGGTACGTGCTGGTAAAACGTTCACAGTGGACACGCGTTGCTCCACGGAGCGATGCACGTGCAATTGGTAAAGTAACGCGTCTGACCGTTCATCATACAAGTGAACATGGTGGTTTAGTTGGCATACCTGATATAGAAGTAGTTAAACGTATAGAAAATTATCACCGCAATGGAAGAAAATGGTGCGCCATTGGATATCATTATTTAATCGGCAAAGATGGCCGCGTGTATGAGGGGCGACCAGCTAATTTGCAAGGTGCGCATGTCTTGTCTGAGAATGAAAATAATATCGGCATTTCGATGATTGGTGATTTTAATGAAAAATTACCCAATGCACAACAGATGTCAGCATTACAATCATTTTTAGATGATACCCGTAAACGTTATGGTGTCCCCAAGAGCCGTATTTATGGGCATCGCGATTTGAATCGCAGCAAATGCCCCGGTGATGTATTATACAATTGGCTTAAACGCTCTTATAAAGCGTAGGATCATTTTTCAGAATGCTTTTTGTCATTTGCTTTTGAATTATTCGAATTATCCGAATTAGTTTGGCTAGCTGCTATTTCATCGGGAACCAGATAAAGATCGGGACGCGCTGGTCGACGCAAAACCATATAGAGCATAGTGAAACCGATAATAAACATGGGTAATGTGTAAGCTTGGCCCCTGGATACCCAACTAATCAAAAATTGCCCATTATCAGGCTCGCGGAAAAACTCGCCAAAAAACCGTCCAAATGCATATAAAATTATAAAACCTGCTCCGGTTAATCCGGGCCGGAAGTGCCGGACATGAATAAAGTATAAAATGGAAAAAATTAAAAATCCTTCAAATACGGCAGCATATAATTGACTCGGGTGACGTGGCGAGGCTAAGGAGATATGCGCAAGTTGATAAGCGAGTACATCTTTTGTACCCTCTGGCACAGGGACTTCCCCAGGAAAAATAACCGCCCAAGGAACATCGGTTTTGCGACCCCATAATTCACCATTAATAAAATTCGCGATACGTCCGCAACCAATTCCGAGTGTACCAGTGGCAGCAATTAAATCCCCGAGCACAAAGAAATTGCGTTTTCGTTTATAACAAAATAACCAACAACCGACAGCTAAACCAATTATGCCGCCGTGACTTGCCATGCCTCCATCCATAACCATGAAAATTGTTAATGGATTGCTAATCGTCGCACTAAAGTTGTAGAGCAAGCAATACCCCACACGGCCACCAATAATCATACCGAGACCACCATAGAGAACAAAATCTTGCAATTCAGCGCGCGTTAACGGTACTCGTTTTTGATCGACCCAGCGGCGAGCGATGAAATAGCCGATTACTAAACCAGCAAGATAAGCCATTCCGTACCAGCGGATGCCGACTCCAGGCCAAAATTCGATGATGAAAGGGCTTAAATTGTGCACCCAATGATCAGACATGCGTTTCTTTCAAGTATCTGAGCGGACTTGGCAAATTGCTGAGCGCGTGAAGCAGCATGGAATCCAAAAAGAATCTCATATGGTGATGGTTACGCACTGTCTTATGAACAGCAGGACGTGCAAGGAGTCATGGTGAGTATCGACGTTCCGCAAAACATTCTCGATTCATTAACTGATGTTCAGATGCCAAAGGTGGCTGATAAACCAGAGCCATCGACGCATTGTCACATCAATGACATGGAATTACCGGTCTATCGTTGCGGCACATTGGTTGTTGGTAGCGGTGCAGCGGGATTACGTGCGGCTGTTGAATTACAGCGTCGCGATCAATCAGTTTTAGTTGCTAGCATGGCTTTGTATGGCGGGACGAGTGCCTGTTCCGGTAGTGATAAGCAAACGCTCCATACTGCGGGAACGAGTAATAAAGGAGACGATTTTATTGCTTTGGCACAAGCACTTGGCGCTGGTGGCTGTATGGATTTTGATACGGCTTATATTGAAGCGGTAGGCTCTCTCCAGACGTTAGTTGGATTACAATATTTAGGACTGCCATTACCGCAGGACCGTTTTGGGGCAGTACTTCGTTACCAAACGGATCACGATAATGTTGGACGAGCAACGAGTTGTGGTCCACGAACCTCACGATTAATGGTGCAGGTACTAGCGCGCGAGGCTGTGCGCTTAGGTATTCCTATTTTGAGAAAATGTGAAGTTGTTCGGTTGCTCATTGATGAATCATCTGAGGAACGGCGGGTAGTGG
>JAHEDF010000205.1 GCA_024641365.1 Planctomycetota bacterium
GGATCAATCTCGATGCCGAGTGCACGGTGGAAGCGTGGTTTGGTAATAAATGGCTGGGTACTTTTATCAGCGAAAAAACTAACAACGGGATGACCAAGATCAGTCGTAGCAAAACTAAAACCGCGATCACCGTTTTCGTCAGCGGAACCATCTGCTTCAACTGTTTGAATTAATCGACCAGGTAATAAACCGTCCTTGCCGCCAAGTGCGTCGTTATAACGTTGTGCCTGCACATTTTCGCCACCGAAAATAATTAAGCCACGACCGTCGGCTTTGACATAGGTTTTTATGCCGTCAACAAATGTCGTTGGGAGTTCACCAACATTCGCTAAAATAATAGCGTGATAATCTCGCAGCGAACGATCACCGATCGCATTAACCGCAACTACGTCAGTTTGAATTAAAGCATGGTTGCCATCATCGTTGGGATCTTTTGGTGATAAGGCGGCCGCAATAAAATCGCCAGCGCCTGCAAATGACCGTCCATCACTTGGCTCGCCATCGATAACGAGCACTTTCATGCGCTCGACTACCGGAACGCTAAGCACACGTTGATTATCAGCAGGTAAACGATCAGGAGCAGCGCGCACAGCGACGCGATAATCGCCACCGTTTGCGAAGCGAGTGTCTAAACGTACTTGGGTAGCGCCATCGACACGATCAACGACTACACTCGCGGCTGGACGTAATGGTTCATTACTATCGCTGCCAGGTGCACCAATTAATAATTCAACTGTTATATTTTGTGCAGCTGATGAGCCATGATTTTGAATGGTGGCAATAAATGCGGTGTCATGTTCGGTGGATATTTGTTCATCAACTGGTGTCAGGGCAGCAATGCTAAGGTTATTTACCACATCATCGCTGACGGTTGCTAAATAAAGTCGTGTTGCTGGTTGTGCGGCATTTAATTCGTTACTGAGTGCCGTCCAACCGGCATCACCTGTAGCAGGCCACGAATTTGCTTGCATGTCGGTAATAACATAAATTTCTTTTGCGAGTGCTGGTGTGCGTTTCAACACTTCCCAAGCTTTTGCAATGCCACCTGCGGCATCAGTGCCACCGTCTGATAATTTTGCATTTTCAATAGTGCTTGCAACAAATCCTAAATCATGACTGGGTTCTGGAATTTCATCAATTGCGACATCGCTCATTAATACCAATGCTGCACCGGCGCCATCCGGTAAATGATCGATAATTGCCCGCGCCGTTCGTTTTGCCGCATCAAAGCGACTATCATTCCCGATGCGATGTCCCATAGACATGGAATTATCTAACACAATAACCGCAGTCGTTTCACCTTGTCCGCCTAAAGCATCAAATCCGCCCGGGCTCAGTGTTGGTCGTGACAGCGCCAATGCTAAGAACATTAACGCCCCAGCACGGAGCATCATTAAAATTAAATCTTGTAATTGCAGACGCCGTGAATTCTTTTCCAACGTCGCCAGCAAAAAATCCATTGCTGCCCACACCACCACTTTGAAGCGGCGCTGATTGAGCAAATGAATAATAATTGGTACCGCCGCTGTCGCAGCAAATCCTGCTAATAATGCATTGAGAAAGCCCATTAGCGACCGGCTCCTCGGCCACCGGCCATTAATGCGCGTTCACGCCCAGTCAGATAGGCGGCAAGCACCACCTCGACGGGCGTGTCGGTTGAGACTTGCACATAATCTACGCCATTGCGCGTACAGGTCGCTTTTACTTTGGTCAAGAATGCGTGTAGTTCTTGGAGATACGCTTTTTTCACCATGCGCGGATGGCACAACACTTGGTTAGCAACTTCTAATCCTTTGAATTGGACTAAGCCCTCAAAGGGAAAGGTTAATTCATCTTTATCTAATAGATGCAGCACAATAACTTCGTGACCATCGTGGCGTAAATGTTGAATGCCGGATAATATATTTTCAATTTTATCAAAAAGGTCGCTGACAATGATGGTAACGCCACGCCGGGCGACTCGCTGAGCGATGGTATGTAAAACGCCACCGACACCGGTGCGATTTTGTGGTTTAATTTGTTCAAGCGAGGCACAAATACGATTTAAGTGTACTTTACGTGTAGAGCGCGGAATAAATTCTCTCAGTTCTTGATCAAAAATACCAACAGAAACGGCATCACTTTGACTAAGAATTAAATAACTGAGTGCGGCTACCATTAATTTGGCATATTCTAATTTTTCACTGATAGTGCCGCGCTGTTTTTGTGGCGAGGTATACGCCATCGATTCACTGGCATCGAGCAATAAAGTCGTAACTAAATTAGTTTCCGCTTCATATTGTTTAATAGAGAGGCGTTCATTTTTGGCGTAGACTTTCCAGTCTAAATGTTTGAGGTCATCACCGGGTACATAACCACGATGTTGCGCAAATTCGACACTGAATCCTTTAAATGGACTTTTGTGCATGCCTGAAATAAAGCCTTCGACCACATATTTCGCTTTCATGTCGAGCTTACCGACTTTGGCGAGGACTTTAGGATCGAGATATTTCGAAGCCATAATTACACGCCCTTTATCTGACAACCAGAGAAAGCCTGACAACTGCTGTTCAGTCGTCGGTCATGTGTTTGGCTAAAAGGTGGAGGATTGATCATGCCATCACGTCAGCAGGAAGGGCGAAAAGGATATACCCGGATTTCCGGAAAGCCGTGCGTTAGCGTTTTGCGCTCGGATTTTTTTCGTCCTTCGGAATGGTCGCGATGAGTTTTGCGATGACATGTTCTGTGGTGATATCTTCGGCAGTAGCCGTGTAACTACAGGCAATACGATGGCGCATGACTGGAATTGCCACTGCATCAATATCGGCCGTGGTGACATGGTATTGTCCATTTAATACCGCGCGTGCTTTGGCGGCTAAAATTAAATTAATTGATGCACGTGGGCCAGCACCCCAAGAAATCCATTCTTTAATAAAATCAGGCGCATCGGCTTCTTTAGGTCGAGTAGCGCGCACTAATGCCTTGGCATAGTGCAACACATGATCAGCAACGGGAACGCGCAGCACTAATTGTTGAAAAGCCTTAATTTGATCTCCATTTAAAACTTGTTGCACATCTTTTTCATTTTGTGCCATAATCGGACTGGCGACCCGACGCATAACTTCTAATTCCTCGTCATCACTTGGATAATTCACAAATATTTTAAATATAAAGCGGTCTAATTGCGCTTCTGGTAATGGATACGTACCTTCTTGGTCAATTGGGTTTTGCGTGGCCAAGACGAAAAACGGTTGGTCCAGTTTATATTCTTCGTTACCGACCGATACTTTCTTTTCTTGCATAGCCTCTAATAAAGCGGCCTGGGTTTTTGGAGGGGTACGATTAATTTCGTCCGCCAAAACAATATTGGCGAAGATGGGGCCTTTTAAAAATTTAAAGACGCGTGCTTTGGTAGCAGGATCTTCTTGCAGGATTTCAGTACCAACGATGTCCGAGGGCATTAAGTCTGGTGTGAATTGGACGCGCTTGAAGGACAAGTGCAGCGACTGCGATAGCGTTGATATAAGCAAGGTCTTAGCCAAGCCAGGAACGCCTTCTAACATACAATGACCACGCGCAAAAATGGCGATCATTAATTGTTCAATGACCTCATCTTGCCCGACGATTACTTTTCCGAGTTCGGTTCGTATGCGCGCGAAGGCTTGTTGCGCTTCGGCAATTAATGCGGTGTCGCTGGTCGTAGCGGCTTCAGTGGCATTGGCGGACATAGGTGGCTCCTCAGCGGCATTCACATGGCTCTGGCACTTTAAGTGTCTGGGACGATATTCCCAGGTAGTGCACGTGTGGCGAAACGGACATGATAACAGGCTGTGACAAGATCACTGCGATCGTTAATGGTTGGTAGAATGTTATTAACATTACTAGTCAACGTAACGAGCTTGAGTCCGAATTATGGGGTCGGACTTCCATTACAGCAAGTGGTTATTATTAAGAGTCCGGAGGTCCGGAAGTCCGGAAGTCCGGAAGTCTTGAGTCGTTAGAAACTTAATTTTATACCAATTCCGGCTCACTATATCCTAATTAATAAGACACTTACATGGAGGACCGGAGAAACGGAGAAATACCAAGGTGGAAATCCTGTGGTTTTGAAAAAAAAAATTCACAGCTTTCCTCTTCGGTTCTCTGGTTCCTCATGTTAATCTGTTGCCATTACGGATGATTTGAGGCGGAATTAGTATTAGTTGTCAGTTAATTTATTAACTGGAAAAACGGCGGTACCGGGCGCGGCATAATATAATTAACGAAAAATTTATTTAAGTGAGCGCAGCGAACACTTTTTTGTAATTACGCGTAAATTATGACTCGCACAAATCCACTGCGATCACGCAGGACTTCCGGACTTCCAGACTTCCGGACTTCCGGACTTCCAGACTCATTTGATCGCCTGCTCCAATGTCCATGCACCTTTTTCCAATTGTTGCGTCCAAAAAATGACCGTTCCGGTGCTGGTCGAAATAGCTTTTGGATGGGCAACTTGGGCATCTGGTGGCGAGATACGCTCAGGAAGATCCCACGTAATGCCTTTATCGTTAGAAATCTGCACCCAAATACCTGGGCCACTGTCATCAAAGGCGGTGGTTGCCACGACAACCCGATTGCCATGTGCGCTTACGGTTGCTTGGCGTGCACGTGGAACAGGGAAGGGGTGTGGCGTCGACCAAGTTGCACCATGATCACTGCTAACGAGATGGTACACGCCAGCTTTGCCATCGGCACCAGTCCATACTACGGCATGCAGGTCAGAATCAGTTCCGCTCAAAGCGCCACCAACATGCGGACAGGCAGTAATTGACCAATTAAATGATCCGACAGTAATTCCATCTGAGAATGTGGCACCGCGATCATGCGAGCTGAATAAACGCATATCGCGTGGACTACTTGCGCGAAATAAAATATGAACGGCATCGTCATGTGCAAAAATTGTATTCCAGCAACATTCGCACGTTATTGGATCTAAGACGCGATTAGTCGACCACGTACGACCACCATCATCACTTGCACTATAAATTAATCCTTGTTTGCCGCTACGATTATCAAGCCATGCGGCATGAAAACGGCCCTTTTGATCGGCGGTTATATCAACAAAATTATGTCCGCCGGTGCTGTTATCATCGGCAGGATTCGTGCCACGGCTCCAGCTCTTGCCACCATCGTGACTAATGGCTGTCACAATCGGACCAGATCCCATAAAACCAGTTCCAGCGACGGACCATGCGGCGATTACCTGATCACCGTGTGCAGCTATTTGAATATCCGACGTGCGCACGGGTCGATGTGGAGCAGCGCCAATATCGATGGTAATTGCTGGGCTCCATGAGGAGCCATTATTTTCAGAAAGGCGATATTCAATAACGCATGGTTGTGATGGAATCGCACGTGCAGAAAGCTGATAAATGTTTGAGCCGGAAACAAAAACATCGAACGAAGCAATTCCATCATTGGCACCAACCGGGTGATTGTGTTCGCCGCAGTGCAACGCATGCCAACTGGTCACTAATAAACATAGGCACACCACACGATAAAAATAATTATTAAAATGTGTCAACATTAATATGTCCATTCTACACCGCCAAATACAGACAGTCCATCTCCAGGCATATACAATGCTTGGTTTGCTACTGCAGTTGCAGGATTGGCAATGCCTGTGGTGGGTGAATGCTTTTCATCCGTTAAATTACGGCCATCAATAAATACAGACAGGCCTTTTCTTGTGCGATATCCGGCACGTGCACTTACTAACACAAAACTATCATTATCAGTGGTATTGGCATAATCGAGCGCATAGGCACTTTGCCATTCTGCTCCCGCGCCCAAGTACCATCCTTCATAATGCCACATTAATTCTGCGCGCACAGCATGCTCCGGAAGGCCTGGAATAGAATTATTTCCATATACACGGTCGTCATCGAAGGTAAATTGCCCCCAATTGTACAGTAAATTGAGGTCAAATCGGTCTTGTTCTGCAATCGCATTTCGTAATACAGTAATTACAGAACCATATTCAATGCCGAGGTGGGTAGTTTTATCCGCATTTAAGGTGCGACTTTGTCCGGGCGAAACTTGGTAGGATAATAATTCTTGATCGACCCACGCGTAATAAAAGGTCAGATCATATGTATAATCATCGGTTGTGCCGCGCGATCCTAATTCCGCAGTCCACGCGGATTGCGCTTGCACATCGGGAGCAAATGAAACCGGACTCCCGGTGGTTAAATCACCCCATGTGGGCGGTTCATAACTGCGACTGAAATTCGTGTATAACTGTGCTTCTTTGCACGCGTCCCAGATGGCGCCAATTTTTGGATTTACAGCGTGAAACGTGCGTGAACCTGAGCCATCGCCATCAGATAAAAATGTATCTGCATAGTCACGCTCATATTCGCCAACTTGAACACCTATAACGAAAGAAAATTCTGGTATAATAAAAAAGCGATCTTCGCTATATAATTCTAACGACTGTGCCGTTAAATCGGCGCTGGAATTTAAATTGCCATAGCCACCATTTACATTGACGTAGCGTTCATCATTCACATAGCCAATTGCGCCATTAAAACCCAGAGTAAAGCGATTGGCAAAATCACTTATCGGTGCCTCGCTGACAAAACGAAGCATCCCCGCATAATCATTGGAATATTGATCAACAACGGGCCCAAAAGATGGACTAAAGGCGAGTGGATGAAATAAATCTTTATTAGTCCACGACAGTCCCGCGTCAAAGCGTTCGGTGCCCCACATTGCTGACATAATATCAGCAATGCGGTAGAGCGGATAATCTCGTTTTTGATCAAAGGATTGTAACGTTGCTTGTCGTGGATCAGCATCAAATTGCGCT
>JAHEDF010000206.1:0-6076 GCA_024641365.1 Planctomycetota bacterium
ATTTTTCAAATCTGGCGACTAATTTTTCCTGAAGTCGTTTAACATAATCATTCGGGCGCTTAGCCGCTTTGGGATCCATTACGTTCATGGTTTTAATAAATGATGCCAATGGTTGAGCTCGCTCCCCCAGTTCATCAATCGTAATCATTGCATGAATACCTACGCCAAAATTATTTTCTTTGGGATCGGCTAATATTTTCAAAGCCGCTAATGAAAGATTTAAATCGTCAGCTGATCCAAATCGCCCCAGTGCTTCAGCGGCTATGACACGGACGCTGGCATTGTCATCTTGTAATGCCACACGTAGACTATCACTTGCAGCATCAAACCCAGATTGCCCCTTGGTTAATAACCCAACTGCACCCCAATAGCGCACCCCACTGTCACTATCTTTTAAATAGGTTTGTAATTGTGCGACATCAGCCTCTGGACGCGTCGCATAATCAGCGGCAGCAAAAATCGCTGAAAAATTATAACGGGCTGAATCATGTCCCATCGTAAATGGCGAATCTTCACCGCGACGCAATGCCACCTCTCCCTCAGACAATAATCCCACATCGAGAATTGCCGCAGCATGTTGTTGCTGCGCGGTACGTAGGCGCATGAGCGCTTCGGCATGAGCTGGATCCTTTGCGAGGTTTTTAACTTCATCGGGATCATTCTGTAAATCATATAATTCTTCTGACGCTTTCGGAACTTCCCAAAAAATGCGCTGCGCTGGTGTCACAGTGTTATCTACAAATGCTTGCCACCACACTTGTGTGGTGCGTGTTTTAAATTGCGTGCGCACATGTTGTCCCTGCGAGCGATAGGGCATGTAATTACGGATATACACATAGCGACCATCGGTGACACTACGCACCGCATCTGGCCGTTCGTCCATGCGACCACGAAATCCGTGCATAACTTCTAGTCCGGGTTGTTTAAAGGCGCCCGCAAAAGCACGACCCTGCATCCAAGTTTGCGGTTCAATACCTGCAATACTCAGCATGGTCGGAGCAAAATCGACAAAACTCACTAAGCGATTTGACTTTGCGCCCGCAGCATAGCCATCAGGCGCAAGGTGCTTCCATTTCTCTGGGAAATAAACAACCAGGGGAACTTGTAATCCAGAATTACTTGGCCAGCGCTTACTACGCGGCATACCGCAACCATGATCAGCCCAATAAAATACAATCGTGTCTTCCGTAAGTCCTGCCTCAGCAATTTCTGCGAGTAATTTACCGGCAATTGCATCAGCATTAGTTACGCTGTCGTAATAGCGCGCCCAATCCTCACGAACCTCTGGTGTGTCCGGGTGATAACTGGGTATCTTTAACGCGGCGGGATCATGCTTGAGCGTTCCCTTGCGACTTATTTGCCCTTCATGACTGACTCCCGAATTAAATATGGCAAAAAATGGTTGGTCTAGTTTACGATTTTTCCAATGGGCTTTGCCAGATGACACATCCCATTCATCTCCGCTTTTACGAACATTGTAATCCTCTTTGGAATTGTTGGTGCAATAATAACCAGCATCGCGTAAATACGCTGGAAATAGACGGTAGTTAGGAGCCATAGGCACTTCACTGCGCATATGTTCCGCACCTAAACTTGGTGGATACATGCCGGTAATTATTGTCGTACGAGCAGCCGCACAGACCGGCGCATTGGACCACACATGAGAAAATAATAGCCCACGTGCCGCTAAAGCATCCACGTTCGGTGTCGTAGCTTGGTCGTCACCATAACATCCCATATGTGGACCATGATCTTCACTTGAAATCCACAACACATTCGGGTGATCCGCTGCGCTTAAAGCAGGCAGTAAAATAAACCAGCAACAGGTCAAAAAGAAACGGCTCATAATTAAATCCTTGGGTGATCGACAAGTCCTATACGCGAGACTTTGGAATTCGCTGCGTCTTGTAATTCCACAACACTTGAATTGGTTACAGCCATTTTTCTAATCGCGATAAAAACGTGAGCGCAATCAGCAAATTGAGGGTTAATTTTGCTCCGCCAATTATTTTATGTTCCGCCTTTTAAGCAAAGTAAAACTATTAATCGTAGCATCGACTACTCTGCTGATCCAATTGCTCAAAGAATTCAATGCCGAATGGGATTGTCACCACCCTCTGTCAATGCTTTTCGGGTAATAATCTCGTTTAAATCGGCATTTACTGAAAAATTGAAAATTCACCAAAAGGCAATTATCCGCAGAGGGCGCAGAGATGCGCTTTTAAACAAATCTACAATAAAGTTACGGTTTATTGGCATTTAAAGGTAATAGAATGAGCTAAGATTTTTTTATAAATTCCCTCTGCGCTCTCCGCGCCCTCTGCGGTTAATCCGTCTTCGATTAAACGTGTTTTCTAGGGTGAAACGCGCTTATTAGCCGAATAGCATTGACCCTGCCCACTCTAATGTCTTTTTTCAAACGATACTTTAATAGTAAAAACAGCATTGATTTGTCAGGTAATAATACTGCTCTCTTGCAGAATTTTATAATGCGATGCACTGGTCATTATGAAACGGATTAACTGCCTCTGCGCATGGACAATTTTTTGTTGCACCCTGACACTCCACGGTGAAGAATTTGATTTGCCGGAATTTCTTGCCAAACAAATTCAAGCTGGCGAAAAAAATATTATCGTACCGCCGGGTCGTTATCGCGTTACTCCACAAAATCGACAACATGTGATAATAAAAGATTTACAAGATGTCACCATCATTGCCGATAACGTCGAAATGATTTGCACTGAGACAACGCGCGCATTGTCCATATCGAATTGTAAAAACGTCACCATTCGCGGGCTTAGCATCGACTATGACCCCCTGCCCTATACCCAGGGGCGCATAGTGAGTTTATCAGATGATAAAAAGATTCACGAGATCGAACTTTTTGATGGTTATTTACCGGCTGAGGCAGCACGAAATAGTAAATATGAAATTTTTAGCGCTGAAACACGTACCTTAGCGACCGATGATCATTATCCCGAACGCTTAGAGGTTATCGACAGCAAACACCTGCGCATCATTAATAACCGTGGTAATAAAAATGATCCCGAAAAAGTTGGCGATCTTATTGTTATTGGCGTGGAACATGCACCAGGCCGCAGTATTCCGCATGCCATTGTTTGCTCACATAATAGTAACGTTCGTTTAGAGTCGATTACCTTATATGCGTCGAATAGTTTCGGATTCTTCGAAGAGAATTGTGATGGGAGTATCTACGAAAATTGTCGGGTAGAACGCCGGGCACCTGAAAAAGATCTTATCCAACGAGCGAATCCACGCTTACGCTCCCTCAATGCCGATGCATTTCATAGCAAACATGCCATTAAAGGTCCAGCCTATTTAAACTGCGTTGCTAAATTCATGGGCGATGACGCGGTTAATATTTGTGGTGATTACCATATGATTATGTCGGTAACAGGTGCGGAATTGCGCGTCATTGCTAAAAATGACATGAATATTGCGGACGGTGATCCCGTTGAATTATTTACTTATGACGGCGTCCGTTTACCCGACGCGACAGCAGTACGAGTAGTAAAGGACGGAACAACCACTGAAACAGAACGTGCCTTTATTTTAAAGCAGCACATGGATGACAGAATTCAGACTAAATTGTTACAGCATGCTTTTCGCATAACGCTGGATCAGCAAGTCGATATGCCAATGGGGTCGTTAATTGCATCGGCCAAGCATATGGGCAATGGCTTCATTGTCAGCGGCTGTGACTTTGGCTTTAACCGTTCCCGCGGCATTTTAATTAAAGGCAGCAATGGTAAATTAATAGGCAATAAACTGACTGATAATTGGGGGCAAGCCATCCTGATATCTCCAGAATACTGGTGGTTAGAAAGCGGCAGCGCCAGCAATTTAGAAATAAAAGATAACATCATTACTAACTGTCGCGATCGGGCGATTCTCATCAAAGCAGCAGGCGGTAATGGCAAAATAGCACCAAGCGGCGCGCATCGGGATATTAGCATCACTGGAAATACTATCTCACGAAGCCCCGCTCCTGGAATTGAAGTTACCTCGACTGAAAATTTACGGATAACAAACAATACGTTTATATCTCTGGGAAATCAGAATCCAAACCGAGATCCTATTAAAATAATAGCCAGTTCACACGTAACGCAGACTGACAATATAGTAAAACCATAGAAAATAGTAGAATTGGTATTTTATAACCTAACCGTTTCAATTTTCTTTACACTAGCTATAAAGAAAATGGCAGTGCGCAGGCGATAGGATTGTAAGCACTAAAAAGAATCGGTGTCTGTTTCGGCAAAGGAATTGCATCTAAAATACTAAGCCGTTTTATCATTTTATGGGGTTTTATGACTATACCTTTATGCACAGTGACAGTCTGCAATCAGACTCGTCCCGGATTGATGTGCAAGATACGCTATTTCCCGTCGGTGGATACACAGTTGCGCCTCAACAATTAGATGTTTCTCAATATGGGTTTTGATTTACTTTGGAATTAGAGATGATTTTTTACTGATTGTTGGGCTGCCCTATGCCTCCAAAGAAATGACCGTACGTAATAAAGAGTTTGGTATTGATCGTACGTATACCACAACGAGTTCAGGTATTGGTGATGCCGCGATTGCTGGCCTGTTTAATCTGGTTAATGATTCGGACAGTAATTTATTCTTAGGACTCGGCGTCAGTTTACCGACCGGTTCTATCGATAAAACAGGGACTACACCGACAATAAACGCTTATCCATTACCGTACGACATGCAATTAGGTGCTGGGTCCTTTGCACTGTCGCCTTCATTATTATATGACGCCAAATCAGACCTTTTTAATTGCGGGCTTAAAGCTACTCCCATTTTTTACTTAAATAGAAATGATAACGGCTACAAATATAGCAACGTTTACAGTTTGGAAGTATATGGTGAATGCCATATTACGGAATGGCTGGATTTTAAAGTGGCACTCGATTCAAATATTAGAGAGAAAATTGATGGACGTGACAATCGGACAACCTCATTCACTGATATAAGTCATGATCCAGGAAATACTGATGGCTATAACCTAGATTGTGAATTTACTTTATCGATAATTAAAATGATTCATATTAAATTTGCGCTTCCTGCCTATCAAAAGTCAGATGGCCTTCAGTTAGAAAAACAGTGGGAGATTGGCTTAATTCTCATTTGCCCATTGTATTTTGGCAATTAACACAAATTTCGCTTTTCTTAAAAATAAAATTGTACCATCATTACTCCTTAGTGATTCTCTCCTTGTTTATTTTAACCTTAGCCTGTCTTAATTGCCGATGGATACACGCATCATCTTATCGCTCTCATTTATTGATGTCGACGCATGTAATGACAATCTGACTTCATGTCATTGCATGTGCTTTTTCATTTTATGTCCCATTTTAGGCCTCGATTGGACATGATCGGCGGATTTTATGCCCTCTTTGTCGGGAATTTAACCAGTTCAAGCGAGTACAAGGGGGGTGTTACATAAATAGACATGCGTACTGTATGTCGTACTTCATTTAAAAGGACTCTCATCTCCATGAATAAATTTCTGCTCATCTTAGCCGTCGGGATGCTCATATTTTTTGAAACTGGTTTGCGGGCTGCCCAATCTGGCGGGAAACCATTGAAAATATTCCTCCTGGCTGGCCAGTCGAATATGCAAGGACAAGCTCGAGTGCGTACCATCGAGCGCTTGCCGTTAACCACTGACAGCAAGCAGCTGTATGAAGACATGGAGGTTAAGAACGGTTTACCATCACCTGTCAAAAATACGTTTGGTGTTTATTTTACTGCTGGTGACATGAAAAAAGGCACGCCGAGAGAGCTCAGTGTTCAGAAGGGGCCATTCGCGCCTGGCTATGGTAGTGAATTAACAACTGATACGACCTTCGGACCTGATTATACTTTTGGTATTTATATGCAGAAACATGTGCAAGGGCCTATGCTCATAATTAAAACCGCCTGGGGCGGCAGAGATTTGCTCCAACAATTCCGACCACCAAGCGCAGGTCCATTTGGGGATAGCGACAAAGACCGACACGGAAACCCAATCGGCTATTATTACCAAACGATGGTAAAACTTG
>JAHEDF010000206.1:6091-6829 GCA_024641365.1 Planctomycetota bacterium
CCAAGCCAATATTATCCAGATTACGATAAGAACGCTGGCTATGAAATTGCTGGATTTGTTTGGTTTCAGGGATTCAACGATGTCATTAATGGTTACTACAAAGAAAATAAAGTCGAAGGAAAAATTCTCTATTCTCAATATACTGATTTAATGGCAGCATTAATTCGCGACCTGCGCAAAGATCTCAATGCACCAACAATGCCAGTCGTAATTGGCACATTAGGTGTTGGTGGTCCAAAAGATGAAAATTCCCCTGATGGACAATTCCGTCAGGCGCAAATTGCTCCCGCTGAAATGCCTGAATTTAAAGGTACCGTTGCCGGAGTGCGTACAGAAGAATTCTGGGATATGGAATGGGAACGAATTAATAAAAAGATTTCAGAAGAAGTAGAAAAGAAACTAAAAGAAAGTGATCCCAAATTAGGTGGTAAAGCGTTAGGGAAAGCCGTGCAGGCTAAAATTAAGGAAATGGCACCTGATGTTTTGACTCCTGAGGAATTAAAGATTTTACAAACTGCGACATCGAATGCTGGCTACCACTATATGGGTTCCGCATACACGTATGGAAGAATCGGCAAAGCCTTCGCTGAGGCCATGATTAGCCTGGAAAAGAAATAACCTCACACTGGGGAAGAACGTTGGTTCTTCCCCAGTTTTTTTGATGATGGCTCATTTGCATTGAAAACTGCATGCCAATTGCAGGGTTCTGATATTTTATGTATCTGGTTGGCGCTTGGT
>JAHEDF010000207.1 GCA_024641365.1 Planctomycetota bacterium
TATTTGCTGGCTATCCAGGCGCTCGCCAAGCTAAGAGTATATTAGCCGAATCGCTTGACGGAGTTGATCGCGATTTATTGTACCCAGCCATCCGTGCCGTTTTACAAAATGATGACGGCGCTGCTCGTGGCACGCTTAACCGCATTTATGGCAAATTATCTGATGCCGACGTTGTCGAGTTAATGCCTGATATTATTAAAGCGATTCAAAAATTGGCGCCCAGTAACGAAATGTTTGCTGACGGAATACGTATCGCCGGACTTGATTTATTATCACGTCTTTATATCCGCGAAGGTATGGAATTGTGCATTTCAACGATTGAAATGGAGCGTTGGGGACAAGGTGATCGCTTACCTAAATGTTTGAACTATTTAAAGCGGTACGGAGCTCACGCGAAAGAGATGCTGCCTCAATTACAAAGCATGCGTGACGACTTGATGAAAACCGATCGACAAAAAGAGAAAAGTGAAAAAGTCATTTTGCTAGATAAAGTCATGGGCGAAATAAAGGCTGCTACCAAATCGCCAACGTTGGTAAATGCCAAGGATTTTAAATCTCGTAAATAAAGACTTCTATCTGTTGTCACATTAAAAGGCCCACTGACCAAATTAGTCAGTGGGCCTTCTTTTTTACATAAAATGCACTTCATTTATTCTGTTTTACGGACCAGATTTCTTCAATTAAATCATGCAGTACTGGGTCATGTATTTGTAATTCTGCCCGCACAAAAGGATAAAAATCATTGCGGTAAAAATAAGCCTCGATTCCCTCGGCAAAGTACTCCATTTGATTAGTCGCTGCATACGCTTTTACCGTCTTACCTGTATAACTTAATACGTGTTCATATTTTCCATCTTTCATCGCTTTATCATAGGCGGCTTTAATACGCGGTTCGTCATAACCTAAAAACTGATCGTGATAGGCATGCGCTAACTCATGTAAAATAACCATAGGATGTTTAAACATATGATGTGGCTCTAATAACGATGCCGCCCGCGTAACATGTACTTTTTTAGCGAGTCGCGGATCATAGCCGCGCGCTATTAACCACTCTTCTCCCGGGTGGTATGGGCCTGGCTCTACATTTATGTCGTGATTATAATCTATCCAAATCCCTACTTTTTGTAATTTTTCTAATGCTGGTTTGGGGACGACAATACAAATACGTTGTAAATGATTGGCCAGCATGCTGAGCGCTTTTGCTCCCTCTTCAGCGTGTTCACCGTTCAATAATTGAGGATCTATGTAAATATCCCACCCTTCCATTTTTTTTATTACGGGATCATAATGCTTACTTTTAGTGGGAATTTCATCGACTGTCGGTGATTTTTCAACGGCCTCCAACGTACTCATAACATGAGCATTCACTATCAACCCAGCGGCCACCCCATAGGCAATAAAACTGCCTAACGCTTTTTTAATCATTGGAGACTTCCTTATGTTTATAACTATAAAGTTCTTCAATTGTATAATTTACAATCGCGTGACATTTATTACTTTGCAGCACTTTTTATAATCTGTTTTCGATAGGCGGCGATTTCTTTTATGGCCTGCTCTTTATCAACTGCTAATTTAATAATTAATTGACATAATTTTTCTCGACTGCTGGGCAACATTGGTTCAACAAAGCGAATTGCGACGCCATTGTTATCGTGCCGAACAATTGATCCCTCAAAATGCATCGGGGGGATTGTCGGGTTATCAGATACGGTCACATAACAGGACACCTTCGTTCCTGGTTCGGTCATTTGATCACATGACATCAACAAGCCGCCCAACCCAATATCGCGGGTTATGCCTCCAATTTCGTGATCCTGCATAACCATCGACACTGTTAACGGGTGACGTATGCGTATAAAATTTCGCTGTTCGTTCATAGTGTTAATATGACATCAAATTTGAAGAATCCAACCTGCTACTCGGGATATGCGCCTACCTACTCCCGGGTAAGCTTCGTGGAGTGTTTCGTTACCTGTAGTAACCACATGAGACCTACCGCTACGACCTCTTCATACTGTTTTGCTCATAGATGGCTGAAGTGAGCCTCTTTCCAGCCTGATTGCTGGATTTAATTGTGACTCGTGCCGTGATACAGAACACAGCGTAATTTCATAACCAAACACTGACGCACCGACCATTTGTTTGGTTGGTTAACCGAATAACTGAATTTATGCATTTAAACTGAGGCTGCCGTTACCACAGCATCGGAGATTCGACCGGCAGTGCGGGTGCATGTGCAGCTGCTGAAATTACAGCTCCCAACAGACTGAAAAAGAAGAACATCCAAATGGTTGCCAAAATTGACAACACCATACCAATTATGCCTGTCACCATTCCGGCAACTGGAATGCCAGTCGGCTGGTACACATCCGTATTTTGATAGAGCAAGGAAACAGCTCGACGTGCTTGGATGATGGCAATGGTTCCCAAAACCACGCCAATAAAGGGAACACAGCCTGATATCAGAGCAAAAATTCCCAAAACAAGACTCGCAATAGCGCCTGGAGGAAGTGGTTTCATGGGCGCATGCTGCCCAAAGCAGGTGCTGACGCAACGACGCTCATGGTGCCATGCATGCCACTGGTGGCATGCACGGATGTGTTTGTTA
Organism: Planctomycetota bacterium; assembly: GCA_024641365.1. Next base: position 2,609 of record JAHEDF010000207.1, read on the forward strand.
GAAGAACCACGCCATCCCTACCATCGCCAAAGGGCAATCCATGAAACTGTTGCGCTGCATGCTGCCAGGTTTACTTGCTGTTTTTTGTATCGGAGCCGCCGAAACACCACCTGTTTTGTCAGTCACTGTTGGCGACGGCGCGCGCTTGATCAAGCGCTTTGAGAATAGTCTGTACGCAAAATTATGGAACGAACGCTCGATGGAAGCGATGCGTCAAAAAACCGACGACTGGTTGGCCGAGATTGAAAAAACATCCGGCGTAAACCCATTGGATGTGGTCAAAGCACTGCGTTCCTGCGACATTCAAATTTCAAAATTTACGATTCCTCAAACCGATGCAGATCCGCTCTCACCAAAGGCGGTTATTCAAGCGCCGGAACCTGCGATTATCGCACAGGCTGATTTAGGTGATTATGCTGAAAAATTAATGGCCCTAATTTTAAAATCTGGAGATGATTCCGAACGCATTACTATCCCTGGGGCCGATGAAGCAATTGGCAATAAAGAAGGTAAAGAACCAGCTGGGAAATATTCAATCGCTCGTTATGGGACACGGTTAGTATTAGGTGCCAATCAAGCGCAACCACCTTCACCTTATAGTATTACCGCTGAAGAAGCTGATGTAGTAATTTCGATAGACTATAAACGATTTATTTCAGAGATGGCAGCACAGACACAAGATCAAGAACAAAAAGCTGTACTTGATAGCATGCAAAAAATGGAGCAATTTTTACAACCATTTACGTGGGATGTTACCATTTTACCTGAGGGGATTCGCGAACGCATGACGCAAGCGAATTCGTATCCCGGACTTATTCCAGTTGATCGTACTTTATTTGCGCATTTACCCGCCAATACACAAATGGCTTACACCATGGGTATTGATAGCAAAGCATACTGGGATGTTTTAGAGCCTGTCTTAATTGATTTATTAGCGAACCAAGGAACCCCATTAACCCAAGCGCAAATTCAAAAACAAGTTGAAGATACCATCGCGCAATTTGGGCTACAATTAAATTACGACGATGTGAAAAATATTCTGTCTGGCACCATCTTGATGTCAGTATCGCCTGGCGCTCCGTTTCCCTCTGTCACCTTGGCATTACCACGTTCAAAAGCATTAGATGCTTTAATTGGTATTGGTGCGGGCATGCAGCAAATAGTTTTACCGGAAGAAGGGAACAGCGCACAAATTAATTTACAAAATGTACCGCTACCGATCACAGTCATATTAGATAAATCCTATTGGGTCATTTCTAGTGACCCACAAATTGCCACCGCTTGGTCTGCCCAGGATGGCGGATGGTCGAATTCACCCGCCGTCAAAACGGTATTTGAACAAGCACCAAATAATGCCGTCATATTAGGGGCAAGCGACACCCCTGCTGTGTTACGTGCGGCTGGTGGATTTTTACCATTTATTCCATTTACCGATGCAAAAGATAAGCAATTAGCAACGGTTTTATTAGCACGTTCAGCTGGCGCAGCATCTACTGGTTATATTTTTGCTACATCAAGCTCAGAAAAATGGACCGTAGAAGCCAGAGGAATAATGGGATTCGGCGTCGTGCCAATTGTAACTGCCATTGCTATTCCAGCGATCCTTAAAAGCACTGAAAGCAGTAATGAAATGGCTGCGGCGACAAGTTTAAAATCAGGTGTTTTCCCGGCGCAAATACAATTCCAAGCAGGAAATTATCTCGATCAAAATGAAGATGGCATTGGTGACTACGGCTTCTTCAGTGAAATGGCTGGTGGTCCTATCAACAGTCAAGGTGATGATATTCGACTAAATTTATTGCCACCTGCGTGGAATGCGTCTTATCCAACTCTCAATGGCTACACTTTTGCCTGTTGGTTACCGGATGGAAAAGGCGGAGCCTTGGGAGCATCAGAAGGCGTGCGAAAGAAAATTGACAACCCAACAGCAATAAAACATCCCGCTTTCGTCGCATATGCCTGGCCAAATAATGACGACGGTATGGTTTTTGCCATAACTCATACCGGTATTTTATATGCCAAACCCGCTCTCGAGGTCGAGATCAGTGAAACAGGACCAAAGTGGAATGATTTATTTGACGGCATGGGATGGGAAAGCGCAGCAACCTGGACGCCGTATAAGAAAAAATGATGAAACAGACAATTACCTGTTGTGCATTATTACTGCTGCTATGCGGATGCGCAGAACGTCGCCATGGTGATCCTGGTGGTGTTCCCGTTACCGTAAACGCAAAAATTGAACGTGACTTTTACAGCAACATGGAAAACCGTCAGGGACGACCCAGTGCTGGTGTCGGCGTCGGCTATAGTTCGCGCGGACACACCAGTACGGGCGTTGGCTTCGGCTTATCTTTTTCATCAACCCAAGTCTATATAGTAGGTGGCGATGCTGTTGGCCAAAGCAATGTATTTCGCCAAGAAGTTAAATGGGGCGATAATACGTTTACTGTTCCGCTCACACCAGGTCGCACCATTCACCTCACTACCGTGGCCGAAGGTGGACGACGCGGTTGGGAAGCAATCGGCACTGTTGTTGTTCCGCAAACCGACCCACACATTGATATAAACATAGCCGCGTCTGGGGTTAGTTTAAAAACTGCAAGTAAGCCATCAGCGCCCGCAACGCCAACGCCATAACGTTCGCTTGGACGAGGATTGCCAACTGTCGCATTGAATATACGTATGTGCGCCGTTTTGAACAACCGCCACCGAGCGGCTAATAATTATTAGTGAGTGTCCTATGGTTACTTCAGGCATGAGACGATATCGTGTGCGTACGAACACACAGGCTAGTTTAGTTGGTGACCGTAGTAATTCCGTTTTAAACCTGCCTGAATTATTTGGTCGCCAAGCACCGGCACGATTAGAAATTGGTTTTGGTCACGGTGAATTTATTTCACAAATGGCAGCAGCGCACCCACAAGACGATTTTATTGGCGTTGAGCATGATCCACTACGTGTGACCAAAACTGCACATAAATGTAATAAATCTAAAGTACATAATGTCCGACTCTATAGTGGTGAAGCACACCGCTTTGTACGTGAACGTCTGCCACCTGCTACTTTTCATCGCGCTTATATTTTATTTCCTGATCCGTGGCCAAAAGCAAATCACCGCCGACGTCGCTTAATGAATCGCGCTTTTTTATTGGACCTGAGTTATGCCATGGCTCCTGGTGGGAAGCTCATGATTGCATCGGACACGCATAATTACGCCTTTCAGGCGCTTTCGAATTGCACCACTATGCCAGGCCTATGGCGCACCTGTTATCCGAATGGTTATCGCATTAATATTCCGACCCGATTTCCAACTGTTTTTGAACGGCATAAAAAAGAAGAAGGCTGCACAATCTGTTATGTGTTGTTGGAACGAACGGAACAATTACCGCCAGCCCGTGCACCATGGCCAGTGAAGGCCGTCTCGCCGATGTCTAATGTCAAATCCACGGGAAAATCAGCACCGTAAACCGTGCTGTCGTCCACAGGCGGACGTTGACCCAGGCCCACGCTTGCGATAAACCGCCGGTTTATAGCATGGTGTGTCATGCATCATACGTCCGCCCGCATAGCTATCGCTCATTTGCTCGCAACCAAAGGATTTGGTGAACGTGGTTTGGCTTTAGTTTTAGCCGCGGCCTGCGGCGACGCATGCGAACAAGCGGTAGTCATGCGTCAGCAAGCTTTGGATTTAGCTGGTGCCATGCCAGAAGAGCCTACCACCAGTTATATAGGCGAATTATTATACGCGCCAATTCCCACCAACGAAATCGAACTGTGCAAACAATTATGTCCAGCCACCATCGACATGGCAAAAGATATTGGCTTACAAGTTACCTGCTTAGCCGGATTAGTCGCATTATGGCCACACATTAGTAGCAGCGAACGCGCGCTGATGCGACAACGGTATCTTGATGGCTTAATGAGCGATCGCGCACCTACGGACATGCATTTATCGTCTGCGACACTGACTGCATGGCAGCGAGAATTAACCACGGCAAAAAGCGAACCGAATGCCAGTGTTGCTACATTAAAAGGCTTATTGCACGAAACCACGCCACAAGACGCCTATCGCATAATGGCCGATCACCTGGGATTAAACGCCAATTTAGCGACGTTAAGCTGGGTGCTTGGTACCCTAGCCGTGCAAGTACGCTTAAAATTACGCGATCCAAAACGTTATTTATTACATGTCATATTA
>JAHEDF010000208.1 GCA_024641365.1 Planctomycetota bacterium
AGGTAAACAGCACACAAAACTTATATAGCATCGAAACCAGTTTCCAGTATCTAAATAGAGGATTTGCTGGTCGTCTGAAGGACTTTCAATCTCAGGCAGAGTCCTATGCAAGCGAGCTAGAAAAATTAACCAGATTTTTAGATGCCAGTTTACATCTCGCCTGGCGCGGCGACTTAATTCAATTTATTGAATTCATGGAAGACTACGATGCAATTCACAAAGAGTTATCGCGCGGATCTCGACTTGAATCTTTAAGCATGATTATTCAATTTCGTTACTACAGATCAGCGATTCTGGATTTACTATTAAAAAACACTTATTTCCCAAAAGATTCACTCCTGTCTCAGGAAACACTAGACCATTATCGGGAAATTGAAGGACTGCACGAAAAACATGGACCATATAACTTCGATAATGGTAATTTAATGTCCATTATTTTGTATTATAATTTAGAAACTATTCAGAATTATTTTTTCATCTATACCCATCTCCGTCTCATGATTGCTGAACTACGCCAACAACCGTGGCCAACGGACCCCTATTCTGACACTAATCTACCACTGCATCGCGTTGAAAAGGATGGCAAACTTATTGGGGCTTATTCCATTGGCAGTGATGGTGTTGATAATGGCGGTGATCTGGCTGATGATGTTTATTTCCCGTTATATGGGATGCCGTAAAACGCGCAAAAACCGACCAGAGCGACTAGTTTGAACTCGTGTACATACACACCGTTTAATCAGCATGGTCGCTATAACGTTCATGGAGCAAGTGGTAAGCGGGTCCATGGTTGGGTTGTGCCTATTCATTGCCGCCATCAAACCGCCTTTATCTTTTGAACGCGACATTAAAGAATTGGGAACTACTCCGGATGTTACGTATCGCGTCGAACGCGTATGGCGGATGGTCCCTGAAGCAGAAATTGCGCGTCAAGCACAGGAAAGTTTTGAATATACAAGAATTGAAGACTTGCCTAAAACTATAGTTTTTCCGGACACTCGGTGGTGGATAACGATAAAATTTGATGCGATGAAGCGTGGAATAAACATTTGGTATACCGATCAACAATTGAAATCTCAATTTAAGTCCTTTTACCGCGCTGATCCAGGTAATTGGCCTTTGTACGATATTGGCATAACTCGCAATGGCCTGCCTTTATCTATTCCTGATGAGTTAAAATATTCATTATTGCAATATCAATTTTCTAAAGACCAACAAACACGTCAAATTTTTAGATATGATTATGCCTCACTATTTGATTATGAGCATATTATTGGTTCTTATGAAGACCAACAAAGAAAACTTTCGCAGTGGCTAGATGATCATCGCAACGAAAACGCTTCTGCACATAGCACCATTCAGCAATTAGCCGATTTTTCAGTAGATACATTTGATTTTAATATTGAGGCCTTCTACGTATATCCTTATCTGCTCCTTATTAGGGATGGTAAATTGCTCGGCGTGCTCGGTGGGAACGGGCAATTTGACAGTGTCCCAGATGACTGGAAAGAATTTTGCATGGCTGCTAAAATACTAGTGAACCAATAACATTAGTAGTGTTAGAAATTATTAGTCATATTTTTATTATATAAAAACTGTTATTAAGCATTAACTAAGACTAATTGCGGACTATCATGGTGCCGTGCGTGGTTGCGAGCGTAACTCCTGTAACCGCGCCTTCATACGAGCAGCAATATCTGGATGTTCAACGATAAGATTTTTTGTTTGGTTGGGATCGTTGGCCAAATCGTATAATTGTTCGTCGGGGGCGTTGGCAATAAAGTCGCCATCTTTCATATCACTATTTACTCCACCTCCATAATGAATAGCGGCTGGACCGCCAAAAATGTGTTTACCCACTTTGGATGCCGTCCAGCCACCACCACCTTTATTACCAATATACATCCATTGTTTTTCTCGTAGAGAAACGTGGGATTCTTTAAACGGTGACAGAATAACGTGATCACGCACCGCTGTTTCGGATGTTCCCATGATCGTTGCCAACTGATTAAAACTATCTGGTCCATCTGCTGGTTGTAACGTGGCACCACTGAGCGCCGCAAATGAAGCAAATAAATCGACGTGGCACATTAATTGATTTGACACTGTTCCTGGGGTTATTTTCCCTGGCCAACGCGCAATAAATGGCACGCGGTGCCCCCCCTCCCATACATCGAATTTAAAGCCTAATAATTTTCCATTCATGTGATGTCCTTTTGCAACCGCCTCTTGGCCACCAATATTTATCATGCCGCCGTTATCACTGGTGAGAATAACTAAGGTTTTTTCACTGAGTTCTAATTCATCTAAGGTGCGAATTACTTCGCCAACCATCCAATCGAGTTCGTGAATAAAATCTCCATATATTCCGCATTCGCTTGTGCCTTTAAAGCGCGCTTGTGGGGTAAAGGGGTGATGAATGTGTGGCGTAGCAAAATAGAGAAAGAATGGCTGGTCTTTTTTCTCTTTCATCCAATTAATTGCTCGCTCGGCTAATGTTATGCCAACCTGATCTTCTTTATAAAGATCATGTGCAGCAACAGCGCCTGACATGCCATTCATAGTTTTTTCGGGATAAAAAGTTGTTTTCGGTGTGCCGCCGTAGACCAGCGGATCAGCGGGATCTAAGCCCACCACCCGATAATTTTCTACCCACACGTATGGCGTTGAACTATTCACCACGGGAATGCCAAAATACGTATCGAAACCGCATTCCAATGGACCCGGTTTTAAATCTTTATTCCAATCAACTTTCTTTCCGCGACCAAAACCCAAATGCCATTTACCAATTGCCGTTGTCGCATAGCCCTGTTTTTTAAGTACACTGGCCATCGTTTCTTGGCCATCGGCAATAACTAAATTGGCAGAATTTGGTCGCGGTCCCCACACATTACCGCGATAAGGATAAGCGCCTGTCAGTAATGCATAGCGAGATGGCGTACACACGGCCGACGCTGAATGTGCATCCAATAAACGGCGGCCTTGCTCTGCTAGTTTATCAATATTGGGTGTTTTGACTTTTGTGGCACCGTAACAACCAACATCGCCATAACCTAAATCATCTACGAAAATGAGGACAATATTCGGTTTTGCGGATTGCGTCGTTTCAACGGCAAACGCGACGCACATCCATGATGATAACGCCGTTAATAGAACTAGTATGGTAAAAAGTCGCATAGGATTTCTCCGAGTAATTATTTAATGTCTGGTCGTTTCGGTTGATTATCAAAAAAGCGTGCCTTCTTTCCAATGACGTCTTTATCACCGATATCGTGTCGCGCATTTTCCATGACCGTCTGTAAAGTTCTTACGATGTCCGGATGTTGATCGGCAACATTATTTTGCTCTGCAATGTCAGTGCTGACATCATATAATAAATAGTCAGGCCCTTTATTGATATCTTCAAGTCGACTGTAGATATCCCAATTTTCGGGTCCTGGTCGAAAATGATGTAGTTTCCATTTACCGACTCGCACGGCCTGCAATGAGGTTTGTTGATAATATAAAAATGTTCTATTTTCCTTTACTGCTTTAAAATCGCCCTGAATAAGTGCCGTTATATTTTCTCCATCTATGACACGATCAGTTGGCATCTCTGCGCCAGCAAGCGCGGCAATAGTTGGTAATAAATCCATCGTGCTTGCGATCGAATCACATACTAAATTTGTCGGTGTTCCTGGCGGTGGCTGAATAATACATGGCACACGCACGCCGCCTTCCCACACCGATGTTTTAGCACCACGCAGCGGAACAGCAGACCCACCATGAGAGCCACCTGCGTCGTGTTGTTTGCTCAGCATTTTATGACGTTCAATATACCATGGGCCATTATCACTGACGTAAATGATATATGTTGAATTTATCAGCCCTTCACTCGCTACGGCATCAATGAGTCGGCCCATATTGAAATCAATTTCCTCAATAACATCGCCATAAAGTCCACGTGATGATTTCCCTTTAAAGGCTGGCGAGGCCGCTAAACGCAGATGTGGCATCGAATGAGCAAGATACATAAAAAATGGCTGCCCTTTGGCTTCCTTCATAAAATTAATCGCTTCATCAGTATAGCGCTGGGTGAGCAAACTCATGTCGGCTTTTTGTTCGATAACTTCATTATTACGAATGAGTCGCACCACCGAATCATTACTAGTCGGTGTACCAAAAAAATAATCAAAACCTTGCTGTAACGGTAATAATTCTGGTATATATTTGGTCTGTGAATGTTTTGCCAAATCCCATTTCCCAAAGCTGGCCGTTTTATAGCCCTTGGTTTTTAAAATTTCAGCAATGGTTATTTCTTTGCTATGCAAAATCGGATGCGTCTCGACCGTATTGTGATAAGTTGCTACTCGTAATGGATAACACCCTGTCATGAGTGCGGTTCGCGATGGGCCACAGACCGTTTGCGCGTAAAAGCTGGTAAAGCGGATACCATTTTTAGCCATCTGATCTAATCGCGGTGTTCGAATATCTGGAGATCCATAACAACCGAGATCATTATAGCCCTGGTCGTCAGTTAATATGATAATAAAATTTGGTTTTATAGATGTGGCTGTTTCAGCATGAATTAATGCCTGTCCAACTAGGGTCACAACTACTGCTATAAGCATAACCATACAGGCGCGCATGTTTCCTCCGTTAGCAAATACGATGATGTGCGATTAGGTACGAGTAGGGTGAGTCTAGCACGTTACTGACGCAAAAAGAGTGTTATTTTACGCAGGTCTGTAGTCAAAATACGCACTGATTATCGTGGGTAAAAATACGTTTTTATAGGTATTTTGCTTACTTTTATCAAAATCGTGGCTGTGTCGTGTTTTTACTCACATAATATTCCTCTTGACGATATCTGTTTAAACAGATATATACTTCGCAACGCCAGCAACATGGCACCCATCTCGCTTTCTCGCACTCCCTTTCTAAGGAAATTCTCATGAGTAAAAAAATCATCGCCGTTACCGGAGCCACTGGCGCCCAAGGTGGCGGACTCGTTCGCGCTATTTTACAGGACCCCAATAGTGAATTTACCGTTCGCGCCATTACGCGCGATGTTAATTCAGATAAAGCAAAAGCTTTGGCGGCATTAGGCGCTGAAGTGGTTGCTGGCGATGTTGATGATCAAGCCAGTTTAGAAAAAGCATTTGCTGGCGCCTATGGCGTTTACTGCGTGACCTTTTTCTGGGCACACTTTTCACCTGATAAAGAAAAAGCGGAAGTGCGTAATTTTGCCAATGCGGCAAAAGCTGCTGGCGTCAAACATGTGGTGTGGTCAACCTTAGAAGACACCCGCAAATGGGTGCCACTCTCAGACAAGCGCATGCCAACATTAATGGACCATTATAAAGTTCCGCACTTCGACGCAAAAGGTGAATCTGATAAAATATTTGCAGAAGTTGGCGTTCCGACCACTAATCTGCTCACGTCATTTTACTGGGATAATTTTATTTATTTCGGCATGGGGCCGAAAAAAGGTGACGATGGTAAATTGACCTTCCCATTACCAATGGGCGATAAAAAATTACCCGGCATTGCTGCGGAAGACATTGGTAAATGCGCCTATGGCATATTTAAACAAGGCGCAACCTATATTGGTAAAACGGTTGGTATTGCTGGCGAACATCTCACTGGTGCTGAAATGGCCGCAAGCTTGGGTAAAGCGGTTAAGTTAGACGTGAGTTACCAAGCGGTGCCATTTGATGTCTATCGCGGTCTTGGATTCCCAGGCGCAGAAGACTTAGGCAATATGTTCCACGTTAAACACGACTTTAACGAACAATTTTGCGCCGCGCGCAGCATCGCGACGTCAAAATCGCTCAATCCTGAATTATTATCGTTTGATGCCTGGTTAGCGAAATACAAAGATGCTATTCCGCTGAGTTAATTTTATCGTTACTAATAAAGCCGTTTGGGATCGACTACGAGGTTGGTTCCAAACGGTTTTTTATTGAATGAAAATTAGTACAATAAATCTGATTAAATAGATTCGCTCATGAGTTTGCGCGATCCATCCTTTCTGGGCAATAAAAGGGCGCGTGTCCTTTGTCAGCTATTGTCAGCTATGAAATTTGGCTTGGTATTAACATCCAGATTTTATGCCAACCGCTCCTACCTGACATGTCGCGCGTTGACCTGTTTTTACCACTTGTTGCAGTCATGTATCACCGGTGTTTGGTCGATAAACCGTGTTGCAAAATAAAGCCTTTACCGTTTTGTTGGAATAGGTATTTACTGCGTAATCTCGGCGGTGTCTTCACGTCTCAACGACGCAGGGTCATGGTCCACCTTCAGCACACAGTTATCGGGGTTATTCCCACAATCGTCGAATGACGGTGCTCAACCTGACCTTGCCTCCGCCGCTGTGGCCCAGAACGGGCAGGAGGAGATCGGCTTGTCCTCGTTTGCTCGAAATATTTCTTTCTTGTGGAAAGCAATTTTAAAACGACTCGGGGATCGTACGTCGTTTACCGCACGGTTCATTATTGGAACCTGTTGCTTTTGTCTGTGGATTAACCCGGTTGCCGTCCATGCCGCTGATACCGTAAGTGATGCGCAAGCGTTAATGCGAGTGGGAAAATACGACGAGGCGGCTGCCATTTTAGAAGCCAGCCAAGAATCGTGGAATCGCAACATTCAATTTCTGCGTGTCAAAAAAATGATGATAACCGGACCGTGGGACGAAGCCGCTGCGCAAGCGCTGTTATTGCCACGACGTTTTTTTCGCAGCATCGAAGGTTTAATGTTGGCGCATGATGCCGCTGAACAAATTGGTCGTGCCGATATTACCACGGCACTGTTAGAGC
>JAHEDF010000209.1 GCA_024641365.1 Planctomycetota bacterium
CCTCACCCAATTTGAACAAGAAGCAAAATTAGAAATCCAAACAGCCGTAGCAGAATAAAAAACGCGTCTCGCGCAAAATTTTTCAAACGCAGCGAGAATTTTAAATAGTAAGATTTTTCAAACGCAGCGAGAAAAATAAAAAAATATACAATTGGAAAAACCCGCACGCCGAGTGACGGTTGGCGGGCATAATAGCGCGTAGCGCGCCCGCCAATTTTTTCAAAGCGCAGCGCATGAAAAAAAGTCACGACAAAGTGCGTGGGGGCCTGGGGGCAACGCCCCCACACTTAAGCCGACTTGGACTTCTTGGTTTTCTTTTCCGGTACTACGCCATTAATACGCGCATCTAAATAATCGACTACTTTACCAATCGTTTCTAAAGTGGCTTCGCCTGGAAGAGCGGCATCAAAATTAACGCCGAATGCATCTTCGAGGTCCATGGAAACCTCAGCAATATCTAATGGGTCTTTGGTAATATCTGGCACTAAAGCTTGGTGGTCGTAATCAAATTCATCGTCATCACCAGGATGCGGTAAATTATGCAATTTATTGCACAAAATTTCGATTACTTCTTCACGAATGCGCTTCTTGTCCATGAGGGTCACCGTGTCCATGCGGATCCTTAACTGGGGGCGCGGCAGTGTGTTGGGCCACCGTGCTTGGGCAACTCCCAGTTCTGAGCCAGCATCTGACTAAAATGGGTGATTAGCCCGTGTAACGACGGAATATCACCGAGGCGTTATGGCCACCAAACCCAAGATTGTTCGATAGCGCGTACTCAACGGATTGGGTGCGCGCTTCGTTAGGCACGTAATCCAGGTCACATTCTGGGTCTGGCGTGGTGTAATTGATGGTTGGTGGCAACACGCCATCGCGCAACGCCATGATGGACGCGATCGCTTCGATGCCACCTGCCGCACCAAGGGTGTGACCAGTCATCGATTTAGTGCTCGATACTGCGATTTTCTTAGCGTGCTCAGCGAACACGGCTTTGATAACTTTGGTTTCACCAGCGTCGTTGTATTTAGTGGAAGTACCATGTGCGTTGATGTAGCCAATTTGCTCAGGAGCTAATTGCGCATCGGCCAAGGCCATTTGCATACACCCAATGCCACCAGCGCCACTTGGATCAGGTTGCGTTTCATGGAATGCATCACCTGTGCAGCCGTAGCCAACCACTTCACCGTAAATAACAGCGCCACGTTTTTTGGCGTGTTCTAATTCTTCTAAAATTAATATTCCGGCACCTTCACCAATGACAAACCCATCACGATCTTTATCGAATGGGCGGCTAGCCGTTTCTGGACTATCGTTACGTGTCGACAAAGCGGTAATTGAATTAAAACCAGCGATGCCCAAATCAGTGACCGGTGCTTCACTGCCGCCAGTGATCATGACATCGCATAAACCACTACGAATATGATGGAATGCAGCGCCAATACAGTGCGATCCAGTCGCACATGCTGTGGTGATTGAATAATTTGGACCTTTAGCTCCGTACACGATGGAAATGTCGCCAGCAGCACTGTCGACAATCATTTTTGGAACTAAAAATGGACTGACGCGGGTTGGACCACGTTGTAACATGGTCGCATATTCTTCTTGAATAGTTTTTAGCCCACCAATTCCGGAGCCAACAACGCAACCAACGCGAAATGGGTTTTCCCAATTTTTATAATCGAGTCCACTTGATTCCATCGCTTCGTGCGCTGCCTTTAAGGCAAGCAAAACAAAACGATCTTTTCGCTTGGCTTGTTTTAAATCGCCAATCACTAAGCCCGTATTATCCAAATGCACAACACCACCAAATTTGGTTTTGTGGTTGGATACGTCTATTTCGGTAAAGGTTGCGATGCCGTGGCGGCCCGCTTTCAAGGCGTCCCAGAATTCATTCGTGTTGAGCCCATTACAAGCCAGCACGCCCATTCCGGTGACGACCACGCGTCGATTGGTCATAGGTGGATCTGTCGCTGGTGATTAATCACTTAGCGACTTTGCCCTCAAGATATTTAATTACGTCGCCAATGGTTTTCAGGTCTTGATCCTCTTCCAGCTTCACGCCGAAAGCGTCTTCTAAATCCATCATGATTTCTGCGATGTCGAGACTGTCAGCACCCAAATCAGCGACAATGTTACTCGCTTCAGTGATGGTGGCTTTATCGCGGCTCAGGCGGTCGGCGATGATGTCGATGACCTTGTTGCGGATGTCGCTCACGGCCACTCCTTATTGGGGCTTTTGCGTGCTGTTGCAGCACTAGTGAAAGCGAGTCTGGCACATACGGGCTATGCCCACCAGGCTCTTGGTGAAGGGGGGCAGTGTGTAGGCCACCTCTTCATGGTCAAGGCGGCGACCACGTTTTTGGATCTGGTGTGAAATGGTGCATTACAGGGCTCACCGCATCTAAGAACGCTTGGATCTTTGCTGCTAAACGGCTGAAATTTTCGCTGATTCGATCAAAGGGGTGGATGGTGTGCGCTCACTAGTTATGTAGAGTGGACACCCATGTCCGCGCAAAGCCACAATTTTTCTGCTGTTTTTTCCGCTAGACGAATACTAGCGCTCAGCATGTCGTTACTTGTTATGCTGACTTTAAGTAGCTGTAGCGACACCGAAAAACTACCCAGCCCGGGCGCACAAGGTTTAGTGGTCGTGCACATGTGGGATGAGGCGGGCGGCTTACCTGCTTATATGCAAGCCGAACGCGTTACCCAGGAAGGTTCAGTATTTGAAGAGCTGACCTTTCTAACGGTGTTGATGCGCCTGCCCGGGCAGGGCGGTGTTGTGTACGTGTCCGCTCCCTGTGCCCTCTATAAACGCGATGCCGCCGAAGAAATTGTACTCAGCGCATTACCAGACAAACCAATTGATGGCCCAGTGCGCTTTTTAGGTACCTATCAAGGCGATGTCATTATTGGACGTGCTGAAAAAGCCGTCTTCGAAGAAAAAACGCATCGCATGCGCTTAGATAATGTCGAAATAGTTTTCCAAGGCCTCCGCCAACGCACCGCTTTTGTAAAAATGGGCGAAGACCGCATAATTCCGATAGGAAAATTAGAACGCTTACCAGATGCTCCCGCATTAACTGCCGCCATGGGAGCGTTGCCTAAACCATTAGTTTTACCACCACTGCGTGGGTATGAAGAAAAATAAGATACTTATTAGGCAAAAAATATTTTACGCTTTGTTAAATCTTATTAAATAATTAGCGCTTTCCCCAAAAAAAAGCAATTTTGCTAACACCCTGCCATATCCCGATGGCAAGAATAAATAATAAGATGAGGAGCCACCAACTACCGTCTTCGAAATAGAGTAGGGAAAGAAGTGTCGTAAGTAGAATATTTATCAATAAATTTAATATACATACAGGTACATACAAATTCGTAAAAGTAAGGACTAATCCCAAAATGCTCAGTCCGCTCATCGCTACGATGAAGTAATCATTGTGGCTTAGTGATTCAACGGATTGCCAATTGAAAGCATTTAGCCCAACAAAGATAATTAATAAGATTATAAACGAATTTCTGACGCTTTTGATGTCATACAATTTGAATTGTTTTTCACCAATAAAATTTAGTGTTTCGTGAAATTTTTCCTCCGATACCTCAGTGGTAATGCTAAGCGGTTTAATAATTACTCGTTTAGTTTTGAAAAAGGACAGCGTTAATGATTTTACAAGTTTTGTCAAAGGAATAGTCGCACTTTTGTCTGCTAATTTAATAGTGATTAAATCACCCTTTTTCTCTATCGTGATTACACCCTTAGCCGAAGTAATGTTCAAAATGCTATTTATTGACTGATTTTCGGATCCTGGAATTAGTGGTGCTGAAGATGCTTGATATGGGTTGTCATTCATGAGATTTATTGAGTAATTTTTATGATATGTGCAAGCGAATAGTTTATTTCTCCCAAGCCGACAAGCGCAGCAAGTCGCATTGTAGATTAAAAAATCGTCAGAGTGCCCCAGATGCAAGGCGTCCGACGACGACGCATAGCAGCGCTATGCTAGGAGGGTGGAGTGGGGCAGCCGTAGGCTGAGGTCGCCATGAATTATGGCGACCGACCCACGAAACCGCAGCAGCTAGGGTGCTATGACGGTTTTTTCTAGGGAAGACGGTTGAGGCGGCGTATCGCCCAATCAATTGCAAATAACGTGACAATAATAACCAATGCCCACCACGTATCCCACCATCCAGTAATGGTGCTGACACTTTCTGCGCGCGATAAATCCGGTAATTCGGAAACTAATTTATCTGCCTGCGTATGAAATTGTCCGCCAGTACCGGCAACTAATGCCGTTAATCCTGCCTTATCGATGCGGGGATCACGTAATTCATCTGATGGTGGTAACACGACTAATTGATCGCTGTCGACGGTGTTGGGATCGATACCCGAAGCAATTTCTAATGTCCATGTTCCGGGAGCTGGAGCCGGAACGCGCAAAGCGAAACCGGGACCTTCTGTACTCAATCGCAGTAATTGTTCTTGTCCGCCAGCAGCTGTTAATCGAACAGTGACCGAATCTGGACGTCGCTCAGGATCACCGCCTTTGGGGGTTAAATTTAAACTGAGTTGTTCGCCGCTAATAGCGCGGCGTGGATTCGCAAATAAGCGCCATTCATGATTACCTAAGCGACGGCCCGACGCAACGTAGCGCAATAACTGGCTATGAAAGCGGTGTAAATACAGATCGCCAACATTACGGCGCCAACGCCACGTATCATCAACCGCAATAAATAAAGTGCGACCTGAACCATAAATACGACTCACCACTAAAGGACTTTGTTGTTGGTCTTCAATTAAAACATCAGCAGTCGGTTTTGTTGCTAAAACTGGAGCTGCTCCTAATAAAACGGGCAAACGATTCCAGTCGCTATCACCAGCATCTAATAAACCTAATTGTTCAGCTGCCTTGGTGCGATTTGCGCGAATGCTCGCGCCATTAATATAACCGCCGCTGATGGCATGCGCATCTGGTATTTCCACTGGAATTAGTGCACCTAATTTACTGGCAACAAATCCAGCAATTGCGCCGGTTTCACCTGGGAGCCACACCAAGCCAACGGCATTTCTTTTGACCGCATTTTCAATATTCGTTATATCACTGTCTCGTAATGTATCTGGTCCAATATCACCAATAACAATTACATCATAATCGCGTAATTCAGCTGGAGTCAGCGGTAAATGATCAGGGCCAACTTCACTATCAGGACCTTCACCCCAACGGCGCCAACGTCCTTCTGCTAAATAGGTGTGAACGGTGATGGTTTTGTCACGCTTGAACGCTTCGCGTAAATAACGTGTTTCAAAACGTGGACGGTATTCTAAAATCAGCACGCGTAATTTACGCTCACTAACATTGACCGACATATTTAATTCGGCTTGTAATAAATCATTCGCTTTACCATGTTCAGCAACAACACGAATTTTTGATTGGCCTTCACGATTAAAATTAGCTTCTAAGAGCGCTTCGCTTGCAGCCATGGTCGCTTGTCCACCTGGCGGTGCATCAATGGTGGTGGTAATAGGTGGCTCACCGTCAACATATAGGGACACGGTAATCGGACCAGCAGCTAAAGCGCGACTTGATAAGCGCACGACGACCGGTTCACGTTCACCCAGTGCAACAGCGCGATTTATTTGTACCTCATCAATAATTAATTCTGGCTCGACCGATTCGCTGCCTGTTGCTAATATGGACACAGACAGATCACGTCCGCGCCACATGTTTGGCAACGCTGCTAATCCACTACCTGACGTGACACGTCCATCGCTGACAATAATTAATCCATCAGGTCGCAAATCTGCAACTAAACGTGCAAGATCATCACCTAAGGCACTGGAAGCACCTGTGGTGGTTAATGTTTCTTTGCGAACCGTTTCAGCATCAATACCTCCTGGTACGCCACCAATACCGCGAAAATCAATGGTGAGCGGCTGCGTATCGGGTCGTTTCTCAAGTGCTTGTGCTAATGCCGTGGCAGCAGCGATGCGTGGAGCAGCCAAGGAGCTATCGGTGCGTCCCATCGAAGCAGAGCGATCTATCGCAACGATTACACGTCCAGGTAATATAGTGGTTGTCGTTGTACGCCATGCGGGACCAGCAATTAATAAAATTACCGCAATCATGGCAGCGACGCGACAGCAGCGTGCAAATTTACCAGCAAAACCACTGGCTGATGGGCCATATTTTTTCCACGCAAACCACGATACCAAAATAATCGCAGCAAAAATAATAAACATATGCCAGGAAGCAGGCGCGTGCTCAAAAACAAAATCTACAGAAGTTGCATTCATGCTGCAGATCCTGAAGACGTTGTTGGCGCACGGTACATGGCCGTGCCTGATTTTAGTGCGTCGCCATCGCTACGCCGGCCATATGCTTTTCCTGCCCAAGCGGCAAGTAATCCTTCAGCAATAGCGGCAAGTAATGCAGCAATGGCTAAGGGAAATGCCCAATCGCTGCCTGGTCGTTCTGGTAATGCTTCTGCAAGCGAAGTTACGGCACCGCGTGGTGAGTCCTGTTGTAGGACGCCTTCATTTAAACTTGGTACAATTACGATGGAACGATTGTCCGCAGTTTTCCATGCGCCTGGTGCTAACATAATAGCATCACCAGTTTTAAAATTCGCAGAAATGGCACCGCGTTTTAATGTCACGTCGCTCGGCGAAGGTTGGCCTGCCTGCCAAAAAGTCGGCGTATATAAATCTGCCGTGACGCGACGCGCTAAACGATTAACCCATAAAGGAAATGTACCACGTCCACGCAAACTTTCGTCACCTGGTGGTGCA
>JAHEDF010000210.1:0-5047 GCA_024641365.1 Planctomycetota bacterium
CTTTATCAGAGATGGTAAGGGTAAGTTTTTCAGGTGTAAATTCACACTGTATGTCTATCGCTTTTGCTTCGCCATGACGCAAAGCATTGTGCACAGCCTCTTGAATAATTCGGGTTATATGATGAGCACTTAATCCATTTATTGGTCGCGACTCCCCTGTTATGTTGCAGGTTATAGAAGCGTTTTGACCATTTTCTAATTGCTTGATTAAATTTTGTAAACGTACCGAGAGATCACATTGTTCCCCAGCATCGGCATTTAAATCCCATACCGAACGACGGACTTCGGCGCGGCTATGCGCTAACATAGTGCGGGCCATTTCTAATGATTTTGGAATAACGGTATTGCCGTCGCCCATCGTTAATGCGGTTGCATCTAACTGTAAGGCGACACCGGTTAATCCTTGTTCTAAACTATCATGTAATTCAGCTGCTAATCGTTTACGCTCGGACGAAATGGCATCAAAGGTGACTTCTGCTTCTGCACGCGCACGAATTTCACTCGCCAATTCACGCGAACGTTGCTCTACGCGATTGCGTAAAGCAAATGCCCAGACCACAGCTAAAAATAACGCAATGCCAACTCCAACAGCGATGAATAATAATCGCTCGCGGGTCCACCATGACGGTGCCGCTAAAATAACCACATCAGACGATTGGCCTACATAAAGATTAAACGTAGTTGGGCGATAGCTGAGTAAAATAACGCCTTGGCCTGGCGCTAAATCGCACACACCCGTCAGCTGTACATACATGTCGCGCGCGATCTCGGTAGGGAATTGTATCCCTTGAGCAATTTCCACTGGAATAATTTTATTATCTTTGGTTCGTAAATTAAAACTCGGTCGATTCTTTTTATGCATGCCCACATCTGTCACCGTGCCACTGATTTGAATGCGCCTCCAATCGCGCTCCGCCAGTTCACGCACTTTTAATTTATCTAATTCTAAAACTTCAGGGTCTGGTAAGGGCGCTTTACCAACAACACGAATAAGAGCTTCCACCAATATAGGATTAAACATACCTAATTTGCCAAATCCAGAAACTTCAACGACATCGCCCAGTTGTACCTTATTTTTGCCACGTGGAATCACACGAATGCCGTCCTCACCATTTTGTATAACCACAAATTCATCGGCATAGGTCACTGTCCCGGTAACTAATATGCGTTGTTGGCTTTGTTGTGGCCCCGCCGCTAATATTTGATTTATAGGTGTCATATCACCCGCAAACGGTTCGCGTGGCGGATCAATAATGACAATATCGTTAACGCTATGAGTGAAAATATGCCACAGGTAAGGAACCACGCGTCGGTTTTGCTGGCGCAGCGGAATGCCGCGCAAACTGACGCGTGCATCATTATAGCGCTTAACATCATCCTCTTCAAATCGAACAACCATCGAATCAATACTGCCTGCTGGCGTTGCTAAGCGCAAAACCAAACGTGGCGGATCAATTGCCTTGTCGATGTAGGCTTCGCGCACAACGGCTTTCACTTCAATTAATTGACCTTCATGATAACCCGCCTGCAATTCTTCTACCGTTGCAGGAATTGGTAAAGGTAAAGGAACACGGCCAATTATTTTTACCGATTTTACCGCTACTCGTGGCGCATACGCAGCTGCGTCGGTAACGCCTTCAATTTCTACTTCATCACCTGGCTCAACATGAACGCCTGGTCCG
This sequence comes from Planctomycetota bacterium, assembly GCA_024641365.1. The sequence continues at coordinate 1,683 of JAHEDF010000210.1, forward strand.
TCAGGTGCTCGTTTTTGAGCAACATGAACACCCCCGGTTGCATCCTGTAAAACAAAATCTGGTAGCTGGTCGCTACGATAATAGGTCACAATACCAGATAGTTTTACGGGACGTTTTTCTGCTGCTTCACTGGGCAATAATTCCCGAACTGTTGCCGCCGTCACTAACGGTTCTTCTGCGATAATGGCGATAGGCATTAATAAAATAATACCGCACAGCAGTGATCGCTTTATGGACATGTACATACTACCCATTCGGTTAAGGAAAGGTGATAAACACACATTATTTAATCGTGGCAAGCGTGATTATGCCGACAACAAACGACTGCGTCTACCAGCAAAAACTATCCTTGATACCGTATCGGGTACTAGCCGCTGAGTGGTATTTTGTATGCTTTTTTTTATGCGCGTGATCCCATTATTGCTGTGTGGCATAATCATCTCTGTAAACGCCGCAGAGCCAACAACCCTCGAAGTGCAAGCGCTCGGTATAATCAAAGAAAAATGCGCTGATTGTCACAGTCATGCAAAAGGAAAAATGAAAGGGTCCTTGGCGCTTGATTCTTTGAATATGGCGATCGAGGGCGGTGATAGTGGTCCAGCACTCGTTCCCGGAAACATCAATAAAAGTCTTATCGTTCAGGCTATTCGTTACACTGACGAAGATTTGCAAATGCCGCCCAAAAATAAGCGGCTGACCGATGATCAAATTAATATTATTGAAAATTGGATTGCCGCCGGTGCAGCGTGGACAGCAAAACCAAGTAATGCTGAAGCAATTGCCGGTCGTGCTGCTCGTAAGCCTGGTCGTATTACTGATGAGGATCGCGCGTGGTGGTCGTATCAACCATTATCACAGGTTACACCACCGCAAACGGACAGCACATGGGTAATTAATGATATTGATAATTTTATTGCCGCTGGTCATGCCAAGGCGGGTTTATCACCAGCGCCATCAGCAGATAAAGCGGCATTAATTCGTCGTGTCTCCTATGCCATAATTGGTTTACCGCCCAGCCCACAAGAAGTTGCTGATTTTATTAATGATAATTCACCTGATGCCTACGAACAATTAGTTGATCGTTTGCTCGCTCGACCAGAATATGGGGAGCACTGGGCGCGCTACTGGTTGGATTTAGTACGTTACGCCGACAGCGATGGTTTTCGTGCTGACAATTACCGACCTGATGCCTGGCGCTACCGCGATTATGTTATTAACTCATTTAACGCTGATAAGCCCTATGACCGTTTCGTCCAAGAACAATTAGCTGGCGATGAATTATTTCCCAACGATCCACAGGCTTTGCTAGCAACAGGATTCCTGCGCCACTGGATTTATGAATATAATAATCGTGATGTGGTTGGCCAACGGGAAAATATTCTCATTGATATTACTGATACCACGGCTGATGTTTTTATGGGCGTCGGTTTGCAATGTGCACGTTGTCACGACCATAAATTTGACCCGCTGCTGCAAAAAGATTACTACCGTTTGCAGGCATTCTTTACGCCATTAATTCCGCGTGATGATTTGGTCGCCGCAACCACACAAGAAAAAATTACGTATGCACAAGAATTGGCGGCCTGGGAAAGCAAAACTAAGGAGATTCGTGCACGTATAGACGCCTTAGAAGCTCCCGCACGACAACGCGGCAAGCAGAAAGCCTTAAAAATGTTTTCTGAAGAGCTCCAAGCTTTATATGCAAAACCACAACAAGAACGCACTCCGCAAGAAAATGTGTATGCCAACTTAATTCATGAACAAATCAAATACGAGTGGAGTCGCTTGATGAATCATGTCAGCAGCGATGACAAACCAACATTAATCGCTGCGCAACAAGAACTCACTAAAGCTGAAAAAACAAAACCTAAAGACCTACCGACGGCATTTGTTGCAAGTGATATTGGCCCCGAAGCGCCTCCCACCTATATTCCAAAGAAAGAACGACTCGGTGCCATCGAGCCTGGATTTTTAACTATTTTGGATCCGGATCCTGCCAGTTTACCAAAACCATCAGCTACCAGTACTAATCGTCGCTCTGCTTTAGCCGCGTGGCTGACGACCACTAATCAACCGATTACCACGCGGGTAATTGTTAATCGTATTTGGCAATATCATTTCGGAAAAGGCTTGGCCATTAATAGCTCTGATTTTGGTCAATTAGGCGAACCGCCTTCGCATCCTCAATTATTAGATTGGCTTGCACGGCAATTTATCACCGATGGTTGGTCGCTTAAAGCATTGCATCGCCGCATCGTATTATCGGCAACCTATCGCCAATCAGCATTTCATCCACACCACGATGCTTTGACGATAAAAGATCCTGAAAATCGGTTTTTATGGCGCGGTTCGACACGTCGCCTACAAGCAGAAGCTATTCGTGATACCATATTATCTATCTCAGGTGAATTAGATGCCACCAACAAAGGTGGTCCTGGGGTTGATGGCTCGAAACCGAAGCGGTCGATTTATGTAAAAGTTATTCGTAATCGTCGTGATGCCGTATTAGATGTTTTTGATGTTGCAGAAGGATTTACGAGTACGGCAAGTCGCAATGTTACGACCACGCCCAAACAATCGTTGTTAATGTTTAATAGTGATTGGGCATTTGCCCGCGCACGAGCCTTTGCAAATCGAATCTTAAAAGAGATTCCGAATGATGAGCAAAAGCGTTTACGCTATGCTTACCAACTAGCGGTAGGTAGAGAGCCAACCACGCAAGAAATTCAACGCATTCAAAAATTTATTAAAGAACGCTCTGCGCTTAATAACGCAGGGAGTGGGCAAAAATTATCGCTCATAGCAGAAAAATTACCGTTTCGAGATGGTCGCAGTGCCGTGCTCGCTCCAGGAACAACACAAGATCGATTAATGGTAGGAGATCGCGACCCGTTACCCAATGGTGATTTTACCATTGAGGCATTTGTCTTATTACGCGCCCCCTATCCCTCTGGTGAAGTGCGCACTATTGCTGCACGTTGGGACGGCAGTGTCGCGCATGCGGGTTGGTCACTAGGCGTCACTGGCGAAAAATCTCGCTATAAACCAATGACGTTAATTATGCAATTATGCTCAGGTGATAAAAAAGCAAAAGAAGCTGAACCATTATTTAGCGGATTAATGCTGCAACCAGGGAGGCCCTATTTTGTGGCGGCATCCATTTCGCTAGCTGATCCTGACAATTTAAAAATAAATTTTCACACCAAAGATTTATCAAACGATGACGAACAAATACAAAGTGCCACTGTGACGCATCACATGGCGAATAATCCAACATTTACCGCTCCATTTACTATTGGTGGACGTTGGGGTGAACGGCGGCATTTATGGGATGGACTGATTGATGATATTCGCTTAAGCGAAGG
>JAHEDF010000210.1:5057-6778 GCA_024641365.1 Planctomycetota bacterium
GGACTATGCCAAGCGAACAATTATTACTGACCAGTGAAACGTTGTTAGATAACACGGTTGGTTATTGGCGTTTCGAAAGCGCATCCGGATCATTTAGTGATTCATCCCACCACGGACATCATTTATTACCGCTCACGGTCAGCACTGGTGAACATAATGCGCAATTAGAAGCGTGGGTCGATTTATGTCATGTGCTATTAAATATGAATGAAGTATTGTACGTCGATTAATGTTTATGCGAATCGTCATATTGTAAGGACTGACTATGTTTTCACGACGCCATTTATTACAATCTGCAGGCATGGGTTTTGGGTCACTCGCATTATCAGCAATGGTGCCCTCATTATTAACTGCTGGAGATCAAGAGCCACGGTCCCTAGTGCAACCGCTCAAACCACGACAAGGGCATCACAAAGCGCGAGCAAAAAATGTTATTTTCTTATTTATGGAAGGCGGCCCGAGCCACATAGATATGTTCGACCCCAAACCAGAATTAAATCGCTTAGCTGGTCAAACATTACCAGATAGTTTTGGCTCAGTACTCACGGCTATGGGAGAATCACGCTCGCCGTTATTAGCCTGTCCGCGTACATTTAAACAACATGGGCAAAGTGGTATTTGGATGAGTGATTGGTTACCGCATTTAGCGACTTGTGCTGACGATTTAGCCGTCATTCGTAGCTGCGTTGCCGATGGCATAAATCATTCCTCCGGCATATGCCAAATGAACACCGGCAGTATTTTAGCCGGTCGACCATCGTTAGGTGCATGGACAACGTATGGTTTAGGTTCTGAAAATCAGGATTTGCCCGGCTTTGTCGTGATGCAAGACAATGCCACGACTGTAGTTAATGGACCGCGTAATTGGGGCGCCGGATTTATGCCTGCCGTTTACCAAGGCACCGCGATTGATAGCGGAACCGAACCAATAACGCACTTAACCGCTCCGGCGTCAATTAGCCCAGAGCGACAACAACAAAAATTAGACTTGCTCAATACACTAAATAGATCGCATGCCGCAATGCATCATCAAAGTGAATTAGAAGCACGCATAGCGAGCTATGAATTAGCATTTCGTATGCAGGCGGAAGCTCCTGATGCCGTTGATGTCAGCAAAGAAAGTAAAGCAACGAAAGAATTATATGGATTAAATAATAAAGAAACTGAGCGCTTTGGCGGCATGTGTTTACTAGCCCGCCGTTTAGTCGAACGCGGTGTGCGCTTTGTGCAATTATATCATGGTGCGGGAAATAAGTGGGATGGGCATTCGAATTTAGAAAAAAATCATAGTAAATTATGTAGTACTATGGATCAACCAGTCGCTGCTTTATTAAAAGATTTAAAGTCACGTGGTCTGCTTGATGAAACATTAGTTATCTGGGGCGGTGAATTTGGCCGCACCCCAATGAGTGAAAAAGGCACGGGTCGCGATCACAATCCGACCGGATTTACCATGTGGATGGCCGGCGGTGGTGTTAAAGGCGGACAAACGATTGGCAGCACCGATGAATTAGGACTACGTGCTGTCGAAGATCGTTTACATGTGCACGATATTCATGCCACTATTTTATGGCTGCTTGGTTTAGACCACATGCGCGTCGTATATAATTACAAAGGCCGCCCCGAACGCCCAACACTCAATGAGGGTGAGGCCTATACGAAAATTGCTGGTGTTTAGAAAGTCCGGAAGTCCGGAGGTCCGGAAGTCCGGAAGTCTGACT
>JAHEDF010000211.1 GCA_024641365.1 Planctomycetota bacterium
ATTCCCGATTCCCCATGCGCAGAGCTCTGCCTGACGCGGGGTGTCTGTGACGTACTACGACGTACGAAGGACGGTCGGCCCTCAGTTGGTGGTCGGTGGACGCGGCGGTGGCGGCGGCGGATACGGCGGCGGCGGCGGTGGACGCGGCGGCGATCGCGGCGGCAGTCGCGGCGGTTACGACCGCTAAATAACTATTACTTAATTATTAGTAATTCTATTACCAACCCGATGCCAGTCATCGGGTTGGTTTTTTTAACCAATTTATTTCCGATTAGGATCATTAACTATTGTTGATACCATATTCCGGATCAAAAACTCCTAAATAGTATTATTAAATTCTTTAACCATGAGAACACGGTGAGCGCAAGGCATTATGAAGCCATTATGAAGCCATTATTCACACGGAGGAACGGAGGAAACAGAGAAAGCGGATATAAATTAACACTATGTCCCAATGCTATTCGGTTAAGAACTACGATTTTTCTGTATAAAATATGATAAATTGAAGACAATCAACACAGAGGACACGGAGATCACAGAGATGTAAAAGTGGTTGTTATGTGTTATAAATCAATGACGTCGACTCGTTTATTGTCGATCAAAAGAATAATATTTTTAGCGTGAAAAACGGTTATTTACACCAGTGAGCGCCATATTTATGTTTTCCCCTCTGTGTTCTCCGTGTCCTCTGCGTTGAATGCCTTCCGAGAAATCCTGTCTACACTAAGGCCCGCGTGCGGAGTTTATAAAATGATGGAATTGTCTGGGTTATACGTGTTTCTTAGCCGAATAGCATTGACTATGTCCATCTTTTACATTGAAAACAGCATATAAATTCCCCGGTTGTTCCTCCGTTATCTCCGTTCCTCCGTGTTAAATAGCGAAGCTTAATGCCAAGGGACAAGCGGCATTGAGGACATACCCCACAATGTACCATGGCATCAGTCCTGTAATTTATTAATGCGCTTTTGCAGGGAAATTGGTATTATTTAATTTTAATATGAGAAACGGAAGCACGCAGGAGAATTGGAGATATACTTTTTTCTCGTGGCTATTTGTCATTGCTCCTGTTCAAGTGATCTGATTTAAAATACATGCGCTTAGTGGCGACGACGAACTAATAAACTGTCAGCAGCCGCACCTGCTAAAATAACAAAACCCATCACTGCAAAAGTCAGCGATGTATCCCAACCAAGTAAGTTAACTGCATTGGGAATTAATTGAATAAGCACCATACCCAGGACAATGCCAATCATTGTTCCTGAACCGCCACGCAAACTACAACCAGCGACAACCGCAGCAGCGATGCCGTATAATTCATAAAAACTGCCATGATTACTGGGCGTTATGCCACCGCTATCAAATGCGAATAAAATTGATGACACAGCGGCCAATAAACCACACAACACATACGCCATGGCAATAACAAAATTAGTACGAATACCAGAATGGCGAGCCGCTTCTTCGTTATGACCAACAGCAAATAAATGACGCCCGTACACAGTCGCATGTAATAAAATGCCACAGACAGCGGCGGTAATTATCAGCATCCAAAACGGTACCGGTACATAAAAAATATCACCAGTTATCCATTCTTGAATGCGCATCACGCTAGGATCTGAACCAAGTCCCTTACTATTATTGCCTGCAATAAATTGCGCCGTTCCGCGATAAATAAGCAATCCACATAAGGTCACGACAAATGGCCATAACCGCAGTTTCGTTATTAATAATCCATGCCCTAGTCCTATTAAAGCACCACTGAGTAATATTGCCCCCAACGCAATCGGCCACGACATGCCCCAATCCACCATCATGAAACACTGCAATATACCCAATAAGGCAAACAATGAGCCTACTGATAAATCAATACCACCAGTGATAATAACAAATCCCAAACCAACCGCGAAAATACCATTCATTCCAATACGCCGCGCTAAATTTTGTAAATTTTGCCCGGTTAAAAATTTATCATTCACGGATGCCAATATGCCAGACACCACCAGAATCAAAACTAACACAGCTAATTCACGTCGCCATTTCGCAAGTACTATGAGCATTTTCTCTGACGCGGTTGGCGTTAAACTCGGCATTGGTGCGGTACTCATACAACGTATCCTTATCCTGCGTTTCCAATAGTAACGTGACCAACAGCTAAACGCATAATCGCCTCTTCAGTAATTTCATTGCCAGTTACGTAACCTGCTATTGCACCTTCATGCATCACCGCAACGCGGTCACTTTGTCCAATGACTTCTTCCATATCAGAACTAATCATCAAAACAGCGGCTCCGGTTTTAGCGAGTTGATGCATCAACGTATAAATTTCTTGTTTGGCACCAACATCAACACCGCGCGTTGGCTCATCTAAAATGATAACTTGTGGCTGCGCCGCTAACCATTTAGCCAGAACAACTTTTTGTTGATTACCGCCACTTAAATGTGAGGCGGTTAATTCACCGGATGCCGTGCGAATACCCAGCTCAGCAATTGCCTGTGCAGTTGCGCTCCGCTCGCTCGCACGACTCACTAATCCATAACGCACATGTTTTGGTAAAGTCGCCAGCGTGGTATTTTCTCGCACGCTCATATCCAAAACTAAACCAGCTAATTTACGGTCTTCTGGCACTAATGCTAAACCAGCACGAATGGCATCTGATGGCGAATGAATGCGCAGCGGTTTTCCATCTACGGTAAGCGTACCAGCTAACGCACGATCAATTCCAAAAATTGATCGCGCCACTTCGCTGCGACCAGCGCCAACTAAACCAGCAATTCCTAACACTTCTCCACGGCGAATATCCAAATCGATCGCATGTTGTGGCCACGCTGCTGTACGCCAACCGCGAATAGCCAATCCCGTGCGCTCATCCGTCGCCAAAACTCGTTGTGGTGGTGGTGGCAAATCACGACCGACCATTAAGCGTACTAAATTATCATGGGTTAATTCCGCGCCAGACAATTCCCCGGCATTTTTTCCATCACGCAATACCACCGCACGATTACAGCAGGTCATTAATTCTTGTAAGCGATGCGAAATATAAACCACGGTGTGATGTTGAGCGGCTAAATCAGCGATTATTTTTAATAGTCTTTCCGACTCGGTTAATGTTAATGATGATGTCGGCTCATCCATAATAATTAACCGTGCATTTAACGATAAGGCTTTAGCAATTTCTACTAATTGACGTTGTGCCAACGATAACGTGGCGAGCGGGGTTGCCGGATCTAAAGTTAATCCAACGCGCTCTAATATTGGTTTCGCCTCACGGTTCATGCGTGCACGATCCATTAAACCAATAGCATTACGTGGCTCGCGTCCCAGAAACACATTGCCAGCAATATCTAAATTTTCGAATACACTTAATTCTTGATGGACAAATGCGATGCCTAAATCGGTTGCGTCTCCTACTGATTCAATATGAACCTGCTGGCCATCTATGCGAATAATACCCGCATCAGCGTGATGAATGCCACCTAATATTTTCATCATCGTCGACTTACCGGCACCGTTTTCGCCGATAAGTCCAACAACTTCACCCGCTGAAACAGAAAAGTCCGTACCATGCAACGCAATGGCACCGCCAAATCGCTTGGCGATGCCCGACATTTCTAATAATGGCTTTGTCACTTGCCACGCAGTTTATTTAATTTTTCCCAAAAGGCCTCAACGTTGTCGGCTTTTATCGCTTCGGTGGGAACATATAATAATTTTTCATCATTTAAAAAGGAAGTATCGCCTTCTAAATAACGCGACATTAAAATCACAGACTGATAACCAAATTCATATGGTTGCTGGACGATCGTGCCGTGCACAGTGCCATTTTTAATACCTTCCAAGGTCGCGTCTTCTTCATCAAACGAAATGACTTTGACCGCATTTAATTTATCAGCATCTTTTAACGCACTTAATATGGCAGGTGCATTATAAGCCCATAAACCAACCATCCCGGCAATATCAGGGTAGTTTACCAACGTATCAGCAGCATTGGCTTTCGCACGCGCGCGGTCACCATCATCAGCGCGTAAATCTATGACTTGAATATTGGTACCTTCCAATGCTTCTTTTAAACCTTGAAATCGTTCTTTGGCATTTTGTTGGTCTTTCTTACCGACAAATACCATAATTTTTCCACCCTCTGGTAACGCCTCTTTCACTAATTCACCCGCTTCGCGACCTGCTGCGATATTATCGGTCCCTAAATAAAAGGCACGTTTGGATTCTGGGGCATCACTATCCTGACAAATTAATAACGCTTTTTCGGCGGCTTTATTTAACATCAAGGTTTGATTGCCAGCATCCACCGGACTGATGGCAATGCCAATTACACCCTTCACCAATAAGTCTTCGACAATTTCTTTTTGCTTCGCTGCCGTGCCGTCACCGGTTCTAAATTCTACTTCATAGCCTTCCAATTCAGTATCAGCGACTTCAATACCGGCTTTAGCAATGTTCCAAAAATCAGCAGCCAGATTGGTTACAAAAGCTAATTTTTTTACACCTGCAGCCGGTTTTACATTAACCGCCGGTTGTGGTTCTTCTTTATCACCACAACTGTTCAGCACCATTGCCAGGACAAAGCCACCAAGCGCTAAGGAAAGTGATGTCCGTGATAAGAAAGAAAAATTAAAGAGCTTCATAATGACTGTCCTTTATATCCTAGTTTGAGCGCAAATGGTTTTTTCCACGTTAATGCGTTGGTGAGAGAGGGAGACGCTAACGAGGTCTCAGCTACCGACCAAGTAGATCCTGGGGAAATCGCAGGTATCCGCAGCAAACACCGGAAGCCGCTTTAATCGCATAAAACGCGCTCCAGCGCCGTACGCATAACCTGCGCATCGGGGGTAACCCCCGTCCAATATTCAATGCCAATAATACCCTGATTTACCAACATCCCTAAACCATCCAAAACGCAGCACCCACGTGCTTGTGCATCGCGAATAAGACGTGTTTGTGGCGGGTTTGGAATGACATCGGCAACGATCATAGATGGTCGTAATGACGATGTGTCAATTTCAACACGTACATCGACATCTGGATATAAACCGATTGAGGTCGCATTAATTACCACGTCACAATTTTCAGGTATCGAGTAATCACCGTGCCATGCCACAAATTCGGCAGTTGGTGCAACTTTCTCGCGTAATAATTTGACCAATGTGTGTCCACGTTCAACGCCACGATTTACAATTGTTATCTGAGCAGCACCTGCCAAAGCTAATTCCACACTTATTGCACGTGCCGCTCCACCAGCACCTAAAATAATAATATATTTTCCCTGCGGATTCATGATGTCGCAAAGTGATTTTAAAAATCCTTTCCCATCCGTATTTTCACCAATGAGTTTATCGCCACGTCGCACCACACAATTGACCGCACCCATGACCGAAGCGGATTCACCAAGCCCATCTAATAAAGGTATAATTGCCACTTTGTGTGGGATGGTGCAATTAAATCCACGAAATCCCATAGCACGCGCACCTGCTACCGCTGCGGCTAAATTCGCCGGAGTCACTTCAAGGGTCAAATAACGCCAATCCAAACCGTGATGACGATAGGCTGCTTCAGCCATAACTTGCGACGGATTTTCTGCGACGGGGTATCCAAATACCGCTGTCAGTTCTTGTTTAAAATTAACCGTTGGTGGCATGTGTAGCTCGTCATCTCCTCAGAAGCATGTGTTTGTTCGTCCAAACATGCAAAAGGCGGTTGGTAGCTTACTAGGCCATTTTCGGGCAAACAAGCCAGAAAAGAGTGCCGCATTGCGCTAAAACAGTTCACTATTGCGCAGTTTGCAGCGGGCGGCTCATGGCGGTTTTGTTCCCGTATTACCAACTCGACAGCCAAAAGGTTTTTAACGATAATTGAGCGCACCACACTTTATAAATTAAATTAATAATAATTACTGTTACATAATTTTACAAAAAGATACACCAGCTCACTAAACTTCATGTTGCTAAATTGATCGGCGCTTACATCTTACGCGGTCAACATGTATACAAATCAATTTCCATGCTTTATAGATGTCGAAGCCTCAGGATTTGGAAACGGGTCATACCCCATTGAAATTGCCTGGAGTAATGAAGAGGGAGAAATTCAACGTTATTTAATTAATCCGACGTCAATTCCTAGCTGGACACATTGGAATACAGAATCGGAAAAAATTCATGGTATTGAGCGGCAACGGCTTGAACGCAATGGTTGGAGTCCTGAATTTGTCGCTGATCGCTTGAGTGAAAACCTGCATGGGGAAACAATTTATACGGACGCCCCAAAATTTGATGAAAAGTGGGTCGAGCAACTCTTTATCGCAGTAGACAAGCCTATGCCATTTCATTTTGAGCATATAGACGAGCTCTTAGTAAAATTACTGCATAAACCGAACGAAGCCGTTTGGGAAGTTTCCCTACGCATTGATACATTAAAAGCCGACCTCGCCGCCATTCGCAGCGGTATCCACGCTGCTGGTTACGATGTCGGTTACTTATTGCAGTTATGGCGCCACGCACACGGCAATCCTGTGAAAATGAATCATGGCGCTGGCCCGTTACCGTTGACCACCCCCACTGGTACGTTTCATCGCTTAAAAAAGAACCACTCCAAAATTTCAGACGTTAAAAAACGCGCCTAATACTACTCGTTTTAGCCCTATCAGGCTGCTGAAAAACACCAACCTGCTAGGTTTTAATAAATTGCGGGGCGACGTGCAGTCGCGATTTTCCCGCAATTTATTAAAACAGACTCTTAACCTAAGGGGGCCAGACGGCCCCCTT
>JAHEDF010000212.1 GCA_024641365.1 Planctomycetota bacterium
ACTAAATGGTAAAATAACGCCAACTTGTGATAAACCACCAGCAGCAGCTAAACTTAAATTCGTTGTCGAATCACTGACGCCTTGGGCTTTTAATATTTCGCCTAATGCGGTTTGTGCACCACCTAAAACAACGCCTTGTGACATACGCTTGCCACCATGACGCGCAACTGCATGTCCAATTTCATGACCCATCACCGCCGCGACCGCTGCTTCATTTTCACAGTAGGCTAAAATTCCCGTATAAAATGCGACTTTGCCACCAGGCAAACAAAACGCATTAATTTCCTCTGATTCTAGCAGCGTAAATTCCCACGCATATTTTTCTGTTTCAGGAACGACTGCAGCTAAGCGTTGGCCAACTCGCTGTAGCATAGCAATCGCTTCTTTGTCAGTGGATTGTTTCTCACTCGTTTTCACTTGATCATAGGCGCTTAAGCCCATGGCATTTTCTTCTTCGACACTATAAAAATTCATTTTATCAGCATAGCGCTGCACAGATGCACAAGACACGGCACCTAAACAGATGACCACTGATAATATTATTGTCGAGAGATGGATGATGCGGCTCATGACGTGATCCTTAGCAGAATGTATTCGTTTTTAGATACGATTTACATACCGTTGCAATAAACGGCGGTGATTTTGTTGGTAATTCCAACTGTGGGGTGACTAGAGAATGGTCAATGAGCAGTCATACTTTCTCAACTACGACAGGATAACACATGAACCTAAAAGCCCTCCTACTTGCCGTTTCCACATTACTTCTGTTGGCACACAACACGAGCCAAGCAGCGGATCGCCCGAATTTCCTGCTTATTGTTGCTGATGATTTGTGTTACCGCGATTTCGGCTTTGTCGGCAATAAAGATGTCTACACACCCAACATTGATCAGCTGAGCACGGAAGGCATACATTTGACCGGCATGTTTACCCCAGCTCCAACCTGCTCGCCATTACGACACGCGCTCTATACCGGATTATTTTCTATACGTTCGGGAGCCTATCCCAACCACACCTTTGTGAAAGACGGCACAAAAAGTATTTTCACCCATTTAAAAGAAATTGGTTATCGCGTCGCACTACAAAATAAAACACATGTCAATCCGAAAGCATCATTTCCCTATGAATATTTTAAGGGCGCAGATAATTTTAAAGAAGCTAAGAATTTTTTTACTCGTGATCCTAGTCAACCATGGATGATGGTCTTCGCATCTAATGATCCACATTCACCATGGACACGTGGTCCTCGCGAACGTTATATTGATAGCAAGCTCACTGTACCACCCTACCTGCACGACAATGCGATAACGCGTAAATTATTGGGCGATTATTATGCTGAAATTAGTATGCTGGATGGTCAAGTTGGGCAGTTAATGAAATTATTAAAAGAAACAAACCAGCACGATAATACCATGGTTGTTTTTGTTAGTGAACAGGGCAGTTCATTCCCCTATGGCGGCAAATGGAATTTGTACGACAATGGCATTCGTACGACAACCATTGTTCGTTGGCCTGGGAAAATTAAAGCTGGTAGCGTTAATAAAGCCTTGATGCAATACATTGATATCCCACCAACGTTTCTCGCTGCCGCAGGTGTTGATCCAACGACCATTGATACCGGCTGTCCTGATGCGACTGGGAATCGTGGCTTTGATGGCCGGAATGTCTTGGGTGTATGGCAAGAAAATACCCCACAATTTAGAGACTATGTCTATGCGCAAAATACGACCGTCGGCGTCATTGGCTATAAAGAGCCTTACCCATCGCGCTCAGTTCGTGATAATCGTTATAAATACATACGCAATTTGGCTCCGGAAAATACTTTCACCATTGCTGGTATTCACAAAGGACAACCAATCGAATCATGGCAGGAAGATGCTAAAAACGATAAAAAATTAGCCGCGAAAATTGAGTGGTTATTTCATCGCCCAGGCGAAGAACTTTATGATTTAGATAATGATCCGTATGAAGAACATAATCTGGCAGGACAAATGGACCTTGCCAGCACTAAAGAACGTTTATCGGCCGCGCTTGATGCCTGGATGGTGCAACAAATGGATAAGGGATTAGAGACCGAAAAATTAGCTAAAGAACGGCAAGGAAAAGCCGGCAAAGGAAAAAAAGGGAAAGATGAAGAGGATCAATAAATGGCACATTTGTTGAGCCCTTGATATCACTTTATCATTTTTGATTACTTTCATTTAGTCAGCGGTATTGAACGAATACCAACCAGACAATTCGTCTGACGAATGATATGCACATTTTTCTTCACCAAGCGAAAATGCTCCGACGTCAGCACGGCATCTAACGATTTAGAATCAATGCCCTTCGCTTCTAAAAAAAGCCCAAGAGTAAATGCACATTGATTTGCTGATAAATAGCCCTGTCGCGTATAACCATATCCATCCATACCACCTGCGCTATATTGTTCATAACGTGAGGATGATCGCAGCAGAAATACACCCCACCCTAAATAAATTGCGGTCATATCCGTGGCATGTTCATGATAGTCTGGCCCACCTGGAATGTCATGCTCACGACCTGCAATAACATAGTGAGCCAATTCATGTGCCATGGTGGCCATAAAATCAACAGGGGCTGACAACAGCGATGGATTATAAGTGATTTCGGCAAAGAGCTTATTATCCTCGCTTGCCTTTAACTGAAAAGTCCCTGCTGCCTCGTTTGATTTAATCGCAAGATGGCTATGAGTTGAGCTACCTGCGTCTTCAGAAAACTCATAGGCTGGTTTTAGCACGATATCCCAATTATCCATGAGTGATCGCGTTTTAACTAGGGTGAATAAATGTTCGGCTAACGCCCGCCCTGATAAATTGTTTGTTGAGAAATTCTCTGACGAGGGAATTTGCAGATCAGTAGATTCCCAATAATCCGGATAAACATTTTTCACCAACCACGTAAATGTCTCCACCAGCCATTGTTGGCTTTCGCTTAATGCAGGCGTTTTGCTAAATGGCCACATAAAGATTATTTATACGTCCTTAAAACCAAAATGGCCCGCGTCTTCACGCATATTATCGAGAGCGCGATCCATCAGCCGGCGAATTTGTGCCTCTACATTGCCAACGGTTCTTTTGCCTTCAGGCAGGGAATACCAACACATAGTAATTGCTTGTCGTACGGCTTGATCGACTTGATGCGGTCCAAACATGGCACGCATCGCATCATAATTTTCGGGATTTGTTGGTTCAAACATCATCAGATGCATCCTCACTTTTAGTAAATTTACTAATGATTTGCGCTGTATTCTCAAATTTCAATTTTTTATTCAATTTTAGTCCAATGTTCCCCTATTAACTTAGGCCAATCATTAAGTGCTCCAGTAAACTCGTTAAATTCCATCTCTATGCCTGATTTATTACCAAAATAATAGACGTTTTTGAACGTTGCTAAATCCTCTCCCATACCCGTTACGACAATTCTATTACGGAATGTATCAATGGCGAGCGTACGTTCTATATCATGCCGTTTCATTCCTGGCTTAATTAATTCGATATGTTTTTTAATGAAAGCAAACTCAGAGTCGGATACATCACATTTCGTGTCGTCAATTTGAATGGCTATACGATAATCAGATGAATACACTTTATAATGTAACTCATTTGGATTAGTAAAGATGGCTCCGATAATGGCAATTGGTATCTTAATTATTTCACTGGCTACTTCTGGAGACACCCGGCCATGGCACCCTGCGGTTAATCCACAAACACACAAAAACATAATGATAACGTAATTTTTCTTCGGTTGTTTTATCATCTTTTCCCTTTATTCATTACTACTCATAGCGAAACGTTATTAGTCATCACGCTACGAGTAATTAATCGTTTTATTTTGCCTGCTCAATCCACACAATGACATCTACATTCGGCGGCAATATGGCCAAATTTAATAAACCGTTCCCATCTGATTTTGTTTCACGCTGCGATCTTTCATCACCACTTAACATATCGAAATAGTGAACCTGATAGCGAGTAGCTGGCTTAAGCCCGCGCAATCGTACCGTTTGTTCGACCGTTAATTTCGCGCGCCCTTTTCCTTCCACGATATGCGCATGCCACGTGTCTTCACGCACTTGCGGCCACAACAACGCTTGCGTTGGACTCAACCAGCCAATCACGCGCAAGGCAGATCCGCTATTCGGTGTCAGCGGTAATAATTCTTTATCTCGCCAATCTATTTTTTCGACAATGCTGGCCATACTGCCGTATATTTTCCATAATTTACGTGGTTCGATGTACACATCCCACCACCAATTCATGCCACTACCATAACCACCTAATAAAAATCCTGCCCACGCTTGCTGACGCAAAAGCACACCGGTTCGATCTGCGTCATTGCCGGGATTTTTTTCGTTAGTTCCTTGATAACCTATTTCGCTAAAGCAAAATGGTTTCCCTAATTTATTACCGCGATCAGCGCTATTTAATAACATCTCCACACCATCACGAGTAGCACGCCGCTGCAGGCCAATTGTATCCGTCCACTCGACGACATATTTATGAATCTGTGCTAAATCAATGCCCTCTACATTGGCTGCCACATCCCAATCATCGCCAGACCAACTCACCGTAATAAGCCGATTATCAACATCGAGATCACTTAACACTTGCGCCGCCGCTTGCGCCCAACGCACACTGATATCCCGCTGTGGCTGAGCTAAATCTAACTCATTCATTAACTCCCAAGCAGCAATCGTGTCATCAGCACCATAGCGTGCTAATAAATAACTGAGGCGCCGTTGATATTGGGCGCTAATGGGAACGCGCATGAAATTTTTCATGCGCTCTTCGTAAGAATTACCATAGGGGAAAAATTTTCCCAAACCAATGTCGTGATGATTGTCGATCACCACGGTAACTTTTAAGCCATGCTGGCGTGCTTCAGATAAAATTGTGTCTAGTAACCACGCATGATCCTGACGATATGCATCTGGCTGATCGCTTTCAATTTGTCCACACCAACTAGCACACCAGATTCGCACATGATTACATTTTTCTTGTTCTAATATTTTAAACCACTTTTTGTATTTCCCCAGTTGGTCAGGTGCATTTGCCCAACATAAATTGGGGCCAATTGGAATAAACATTGTGCCGTCAAAAAACGACAATAATCGCATATTGGTATTAGACACTTTTATCATACCCAATGGATAAGACCCTTTTTGTGGTCCTACTTCTAAGGTGCCTGAACTAATACCGCTGCCATCAGGTGCTTTTAACACCCAGCGGTGCGTGCCCGCAACACGTGGGGTGTGACGAATTCGTAATACCGCATTTCCTTCCGGAATAGCTGCGGCATCACCTTTTGAAGGTGAACACGGTTGATATAAAAATGCACGGCGTTCCCACGGTCGTC
The DNA here is from genome assembly GCA_024641365.1 of Planctomycetota bacterium. The sequence continues at coordinate 5,377 of JAHEDF010000212.1, forward strand.
CATTCGGTGAGGTAATGGTCATAATCGGCGTACGCGTGACATCGAATGATAACCAAGCTGGATTATTATCTCGAATTTCCCACTCAACGAGATCATCAGCAGCGGGATTTTTTTGCAGCTGTACCAATTCGGCCGCAGCACCAGAAGCCACCAGTGCACACATAAAAAATACACGCACCACATACATGCTATTTATTTTCATATCACCTTCCCGCCACACGATGGTACATGTCTGCATAGGCTCCAGCTAATTGTTCAGGAGCAAGTTGCTGTGCATACACCAGCGCTTTAGCCGTCTGTTGGTTACGAAATTGGTTATCCTGTATAAGACGTTGGCATTGCGCCGCTAACGCTTCAGCACGACGATCTGCGCCCACCACAACACCCGCTTGAATAAGGTCACGTAATCCACCCACTGGAGGTGCCACCACTGGTACTTGCCGCGGCTGTGCGCCTGCCGCTTCGATCACCGTTACAGGTAATCCTTCATTGCGACTCGTGAGTAATAAAACATCCATCACATGCAGCGCTTCTGCCGCTGGTACAAAACCGGTCATCACGACAGGAAATTGCAATGTGGCAATTTTCTTTTCAATAACAGCGCGATCAGCGCCATCGCCACAAATGAGTCCTTGGACAGGCATTAATTGAGAAAGATGAGCAAGCGTGTCTAACCACAGCGACACATCTTTTACGTCTGTTAATCGGCCAAGAAATCCAATAACCGGTAAATGCGCCTGTAATTGTTTATGCCAAGCAGCGCTTCCTGTAGTTATGGGCACGACAGGAATGGGCACCGTATGCCAACGCGCATGATTTCCTATCTCATAATGACTGGCTAATTCTTTTTGCTGCGATGCGGTAAGTGCGTGATGATTAATTTGTCCGGCAAGCAAGCGTTCAACATTTTTTAGTCCCCAATTAACGATTGGGGGGAAATAACCCGCGAGGACATGTCCATGATAGGTATGCACACAGGGCACTCCTAACACTCGACAAGCAACTCGACCGAGCGCGCCAGCTTTTGCCGTATGTGTATGCACAAGTGTTGGACGTAATTGTTTAATACGGCGCATAATGACGCGATACGCTTGCATATCTTCCCATGGTGAGGTCGCACGTTTTAGTAGCGGTAACGTCTCTACCTGAATGCCTGATTGTTGCACCACCGTGGTCATATCCTTTTCATCATCGCCACACACACCGGCAATAATGCGCGTGTGAATACCATAGGCGCGCAACGCAGGAGCCAAAGCCATCAACACGCGCGCTGGGCCACCATCGTTGAGACGTGCGATCAGATGTAGGACTTGCACAACGCTTACCGTAGTCACTTACCTAGGCGGGCTCTAGTCCGCAGATGCGCAAGTTCCATGTGAGCGCT
>JAHEDF010000213.1 GCA_024641365.1 Planctomycetota bacterium
AAAGCATAAAAATATTCCGCCTGCCGATAATAAAGATCCGACGAAACAACTCGGCTTATTTTTATGCTTTCATGGCAAGGGCGGACAAGCCCCAAACGAAGCAAAAAATGTTATTCGTATTATGAAGGACCTGGGTATTTTAGATCAGTACATTGTCCTGGGAGCAAAATCACAAAATGAAGGTTGGGAAGAAAAGGCCGATGTCGAACCGGTCGGACATCTGGAGGCATGGGCATTAAAGAATTTCCCAATTAATCCGCGCCGTGTGTACACATTTGGCATGAGTTCTGGTGGAAATTTTTCTGGTGTATTTGGCCTTGCACGACCTGATATAATTGCCGCCAGCATCATTTATGGCAGTGGCGTTTATAAACAGGGTTTGGATATCAAAAATCCACAAATGGATGTCCCTGATTTTTATATGGTCATGGGCTTGGATGATGATGAACCACATAAAAATGGTTCGCGAGGTACCTATAAGCGCTGGAAAGAAATGGGGATAAATGTCATCTATCGCGAAATTGCTGGCTTAGGGCATAGTTCGCGTCACCAACCGACAAATAATGAATCAATTTTGTGGGCCATTCGCCAACGTCACAAAACCATGCCATTATCCGCTGAAGAGACTGAGTTAATTAAAGCCTTAACAAAAAATGCCAAGAAATCTGGCGTCAGTGACCTTGGTGCAGAGGCGCTGGCTTTGGTTGGTGGTTTTCAAGCAGCGAGCGTCGTTAAAGATTTACTCAACCATAAAAGCGCTGCTGTTCGTATACGTGCGGCACAGATTTGCGAGCGTGCCCTTATGGGTAATGAGATTACGAGCCTGCTGGCGAAAAATGCAAAAGACAAAGACGCTCACGTACGTGCTGCCGTATTCACATCATTAGGGACAGCCGCAAATTTTCGTTATAAAAGTGCACAAGACACTTTATGCTATGTACTCACTCAAAAAAAATGGGATGTCAGCGAAAAACTACGAGCTGTTGCTGGCTTACAAACAGCAATTCAATTTCATATTAACGGTTTTTATCAAGACCCTGAATTAGTGACCGCATTAATTACCAGTTTAAATGACGATGAGAAAAGCGTGCGCGCTGCAGCCTTTGAAGCAATAAAACCCATTCAGGTAAGTGACTATGATCCCAGTGCCGATGCCTCCAAACGCAAACAAATGATGGTCAAATGGGAATCGTGGTTAGGTGAATTATTGAATGGCAATAAGACGGCTGGGAAATAAGGGCTATTGACTCACTATCATTTTAAAATTGGCAGTAGCGCTCAGCACATCACCGATTTCTTTGGCACAATGTTATTCGGCTAATAATCGCTTTTCCCCTGAAAAATACGTTTAATTGAAGACAGATTAACCGCAGAGGGCGCAGAGGGAATTTATAAAAAGATCTTGGCTCATTCCATTGCCTTTAAATGCCAATATACGACGCTTTTATTGTAGGCACATTGAAAAAACCATCTCTGCGCTCTCTGCGGTTAATGGTCTTTGGGTGAATTTTTCATTTTCCAGGCAATGCCAATATAAACACGATTATTATCCGAATGGCATTGTCTCTGGTACTGGTGCCAAGAAGGTGATGCTCATGCATGTCCATGATTGAAGTGGTGCTTCATATTTTCTACACGGGCATACTGTGGGCGCCTTGCTTATAACCTCATTACCACTTTTGTAAGGTTTCCCCTATGTTCTCACGTCGTACATTTTTACATACAACTGCTGCTGGTTTGGCCGTGGCATTATTTCCAGGTTGCACGCGTGAAGTAGAATGCGCCGCCTGTGCGGCTGATAAAATTCCTTATAAAATCTCGTTAGCACAATGGTCATTAAATAAATCATTCTTTGGACGCGCTGGTTATGAAAAAGTTGATCCACTAGAGTTTGCGGCCATCGCCAAGAAAACCTATGACATCAGCGCGATTGAATATGTGAATCAAATGTACATGGACAAAAAGAATGATGATGCCTACTTAAAAGAATTAAAGAAACGTGCTGATGATAATGGTGTGAAATCGGTGCTCATCATGTGTGACCGCGAAGGGAATCTCGGTGATCCGGATGCAGCTAAACGCGAACAAGCGGTAAAAAATCATCATCGTTGGATTGAATGGGCTAAACATTTGGGCTGCCATTCTATTCGTGTGAACGCTGCAAGCGCGGGAAGCTATGATGAACAAGTCAAACTTGCGGCCGATGGTTTACGTAAACTCAGTGAGTATGGCGCAACCATGCAAATCGGTGTCATTGTCGAAAACCACGGCGGTCTTTCTTCCAACGGTGAATGGTTGGCCAAAGTCATGAAGACCGTTGATCATCCTAATTGTGGGACGCTTCCTGACTTCGGTAATTTTAAAATCGATAAAAAGAATAATATTGAATACGACCGTTATAAAGGTACCGCTGAATTATTACCATTCGCTAAGGGAGTGTCGGCAAAAACCTACGATTTCAATGACGCCGGTGAAGAAACCACCATCGATTATTTACGCATCATGAAATTAGTTGTCGATGCGGGCTATAAAGGACATGTTGGCATCGAATATGAAGGCAGCCGTATGAAGGAAGAAGAAGGCATTCTTGCGACCAAGGCTCTCCTACTTAAAGTCGGTGCGCAATTAGCCGCTAAAAAATAACCGCGATTTTCACCATAGGTCTGTCATGGCCGGAGTATTAACTCCGGCCATTGTCGTTTAACGAACAACACGCAGGCTGTGGATCGTGCATGAGTTCCACCCGCATCCTTGGCTGTTCAATGGACACTTACAAACCTGTGCGGGTATGTTTGGGGCATTACCTGCAGAGCAGGCAACGCGACGCATCGTTGATTTGCCTGATGGTGATCAATTAATTATCCACGACGACTGTCCACCGCATTGGCAATCAGGAGATCGTGTTGCGATTTTAGTGCATGGGCTGTGCGGGTCGTATCGCAGTTCCTATATGGTGCGCATTGCGCAACGCTTACGTGATCACGGAATTCGCATCTGTCGTTTAGACATGCGCGGATGTGGTGCGGGCTTAGCGCTGGCTCATTATCCCTATCACAGTGGACGTGCTGATGATATTCGACAGGCACTTATCCATGCACACGGTTGGTTTCCAAACTCACCACTAACTGTGATTGCATTTTCTTTAGGCGCAAACACCACGCTAAAAATGCTTGGAGAATATAGCTCGTCGCTACCAGCCACATTAGATCAAGCCATTGTTGTTAGCCCACCTATCGACCTTGCTCGTTGCGTAGCGTCCTTAGAAAAATATCCGGGACGTGCCTACGATCGTTTTTTTTCGTTTACACTTATAAAGCAAGTCCATGCAAGTCCGCGTTTAGGTGAACGTGCAGCAAATATTTTTTCTGCACAAACACCGACACGATTAATTGATTTCGATGATATGTTCACAGCACCGTTAAGCGGATTTCGCTCTGCGGCTCACTATTATGCACGCTCAAGTGCCAATCAGTATTTATCAGAAATTGCCATACCCACGACTATTATCATGGCCCAAGATGATCCGATTGTTCCCTGGGATGCATCGCTGCATGAATTATTATCGCCAACAACACGTGTACTCGCACCTGCACACGGAGGGCATTTGGGCTTTATTGGCACCCGACAAAAACGATGGCTTGATGACACCATCTCCCAATTAATTCAAAATAAAAAAATGAATTATTGATCACCGCGATATGTATACGCAAGCAAAGCAGCTAAATATTTTTCATAAACAGGCACCACCACTTTACCCAGGACATAAATTATGATTTGCAGTATTATTAGTGGTAGCGCTGCCGGTTTAGCAGTCATCGCGACAATTTGGGCGGTGGTAACACCACATACACGTGGATTTGCTGGACTTGATGATGCCTTACTGCGTACAGCTATTATTGGCACCTTGAGTACCATCTGCTGCATTGCTTCAATTTTTGGTTTGGCATTAGCGGAGCCTTATAAAATTTATTTAATTATCATGCTGTGTTTAAGCGTACTGCCATCTATCGCATTTTTGCTATTTTTGGTTATGATACTAATAAAAATGATGTGATAAATTTGTGCTCTTTTGTTTATTGATACAGACAGTTTAGTAATCCCTTATTAGAAATATTTTTATTCTCATCATGCAATCGCCCGCTATGGCAAACATCCGTAACGTTCTCTGCCGCTGCTCAATTTTCGTCGCTAAGTGAATCCAGGGGACTTCTCACGTTCAGTAGCGCACATCCGCTGACAGTTGCCCTCATCTCTAGCAGAATGTCGTATTATCGCCTTTTTACGCTAATATTGGCCATTTCTCATTATAGATCCCATCTATCGCCAACATAGATAACAACTGTCTATGCCGCATGGCAACGGTGTTACGGTATGGCCATAAACCGCACACAAACGTGCCTAATCCCCTTTACGGAGTTGATCATGACCATCATAAATTCACAAATACCTACCTTCAAAGTCCAGGCCTATCACAACGGTGCTTTTAAAACCGTTACTGATGGCGACCTCAAAGGAAAATGGGCGGTGTTCTTTTTCTATCCAGCGGACTTCACCTTTGTCTGCCCAACCGAACTTGGCGATTTAGCAGATCGCTATGACGAGTTGAAAAAATTAGGTGTCGAAGTCTACAGCGTTAGCACCGATACCCATTTCGTCCACAAGGCGTGGCACGACACGTCAGACACCATCAAGAAAATTAAATACCCGATGTTGGCAGATCCCACCGGCCACCTCTCGCGTGCTTTTGGCGTACACATCGAAGAAGAAGGCCTCGCCTACCGTGGCACCTTTGTCGTCAGTCCCGAAGGAAAAATTAAAATTGCCGAAATTCATGACAATGGCATTGGGCGAAATGCCGAAGAATTAGTGCGCAAAATTCAAGCCGCGATTTTTGTCGCTACGCATCCAGGTGAAGTCTGCCCAGCCAAATGGAAACCAGGTGCAACTACGTTGAAACCAAGTTTAGATTTAGTCGGAAAAATATAAGGACTAGCTCTCTGGGCACGTTTTGTGCCCAGAGAGTTTTCCCACATTAAAAAGGATGTTCCATGTTTGATCGCGATCTTATCGAGCAATTAAAACCAGTTTTCTCTGTGTTGGAATCGTACATTACCTTGGTCATGGCGCCCAGCACCCATCCGCAACAAGCAGAATTACGGGACATGCTCAGCGGTATCGCTGAAGCAAGTTCGCATATTTCGGTGGCAGAACCACTCACCGCCAGTTCTGCACACGTGCCGCGCTTTACTATTACCGTTAATGGACAGCCAAGTGGAGTCAGTTTCCACGGTATTCCAGGCGGTCATGAATTTACGTCATTAATTGTTGCGATTTTAAATGCCGATGGAAAAGGCAAATTGCCAGATGAAGGCATACAAAAACGCATTCGTGCCATTCGTGGTCCCATTCGTTTGCGTACCTATGTCAGTTTAGAATGTACGAATTGCCCGGATGTCATTCAGGCACTCAACCAAATGGCCTATATTCATGATGATTTTCAACACGACATGTGCGATGGCGCATTAATGCAAAGCGATGTGGAGCGCCTCGGCATTCAAGGCGTTCCTGCCGTTTTTGTTGGCGACGAATTAGTGCATGTCGGCAAAGCTGATTTAGGTGGTTTGCTGGCAACCTTGGAAGAACGGTTTGGCGTTGAAAGTGCGACGACTTCTGAAGTCAGCGTACAAAATTTCGATGTCGCTGTTATAGGTGGTGGCCCAGCTGGTGCTGCTGCTGCCATTTATACGGCGCGCAAAGGATTGAAAGTTGCGGTAATTGCTGGCCGTATTGGTGGACAAGTAGCGGACACACTCGGAATCGAAAATTTAATTTCGACACCGTATACCGAAGGTCCTAAATTAGCGGCTGATATGCGTTCACATTTAACCGCAGCCGGTGTGACGGTTTTAGAACATCGCATGGTCGAGTCGATTCGCGATGATGATGACAAAGTCATTACTTTAAAAGGTGGTGAGGTTGTGCACTGCGAACAATTAATTATCACGACCGGCGCGAAGTGGCGCGAGTTAGGCGTGCCCGGTGAAAAAGAACACATCGGACACGGCGTTGCTTTCTGCCCGCATTGCGATGGACCATTTTTTAAAGGGCAACGCGTCGCTGTTATTGGCGGTGGTAATTCTGGTGTCGAAGCGGCCATTGACCTCGCTGGTATTTGCAGCGAAGTGACCTTACTTGAATTCGGCGATACCCTGCGCGCTGATAAAGTCTTACAAAAGAAATTGCACAGTCTTGATAATGTGAGCGTTGTTACCAGCGCACGCACCACCGGTGTTATTGGCGATGGCAGTAAAGTCAGCGCTATCGAATGGGAAGATCGCCCCACGAAAGAAATGCAACGCAAAGAACTGGATGGTGTTTTCGTACAAATTGGGCTGTCGCCAAATTCGGCGGTGGTTAAAGATTTAGTCGAAACCAATCGTGCTGGTGAAATTGTCATTGATGAACGCGGCCGCACCTCACGTAGTGGTATTTATGCTGCTGGCGACGTGACTACGGTTCCTTACAAACAAATTATTATCGCCATGGGTGAAGGTGCCAAATGTGCACTTACTGCTTTTGAAGACCGCATGCGTAAATCAGCGTAATGGTTTTTAAGTGTAATTTTAATAATTTTTTAACAGGAGTGACTGTGTTAAGTTCAAGTGCTATTTTCATGCGGGCATCTCTTTAAATTCAGGTTTTTTGTAGGCGTTTGCCAACAAGGAATTGAGTCGAATGAGTAGTTTTCGCGCACAGGC
>JAHEDF010000214.1 GCA_024641365.1 Planctomycetota bacterium
ATGCACCGTGGTGGAAGTGAGCAAACCGCTATCGCCTCGTTTGGGACAATTGACCAGCGAATTATTACATATGAATCCGCGTCCAACGGCAGTGTTTTTAGCAGCTGACCATTATGCACCTGAATTTTTAGCCGTGGCTCGCACCTTTGATTTAAGTATTCCTCGTGATTTATCGGTTATTGGTTTTGCTGACCTTGAATTAGCGGCATACATGTCACCACCACTCACAACAATCCGCCAACATCCGTATTTAATTGGCCAAGAAGCAGCCCGTTTGGTTATACGCCGTTGTCGTGGTGAAAATGATCCGAAACCGATTGAAATGCGATTAAAGCCAGAGTTGATTGTTCGCGCCTCAACGACCGTACCACCAGACTAATTAGTAATTGCCTCCAATCGCCTATTCGCGCGGTATTTTACCACGGATAAAGCCAGCACAAAGCAGTAGACGTGTCTGGCAGAGGGATTGTGCCATTGCTACAGAGGTCTAATCTGCTGGCGTGCATACCGCTGCTGTTATTCTTGTTGCCCTCGCTGGGATTTGTTACTGCGCTGCTGCCTTGGTACGATGGCGTCAAATGGCGGTGTCCGATGATCGGCGATTATCCCATGTAGTTTTATATATCGGTTTGGCACTCCACAGCATCAGTTTAATAATTAGTATTTTAGATACGGAGGAGCAAGGCTTTGCTTACGGCGTACTAGCCGTGTGGGCTGCTGTTGCGGGATTATTTTTCGCATCTCGTTATTTAGCTTCGCCAAGCCGTACCATATTAGTATTGCCGGTTGGAGGCATGGCTTTATTAGTTGCCATGTCTTCTTTAATTGATCCACCAGCGGCATCAGGGATGAAGCCAGGTGAAATGGGTTGGATTACACAAGTTCATATTGGATTTATGGCCTTGCATTTAGCGGTCATGTTAGTGGCTGGGTCTGCAGGTGGAATGTATTTAGTTGCTGCTCGACAATTAAAATCACCTTCACCACGCGCGCTTCGCTTGCCAAGTTTACCTGTGTTAGAAAAATTAACCGAACGCGGTCTGGTTATCGCAACGGCATTATTATTAGGAGGGTTGGCGACAGGCGGTGCTGCGATGCAACTAACACGGAGCGTTAATTTAGCACAGCCATCAATTATTTTAGCGTTATTGACCATGGCTTTATTGATAATCGCGCTCGCACTGCGTGCGACGACGCATTTAAATCGCCGTGGAATTGCGATGGCTGCGGTTGCAGCGATGTTAATTGCGGCCTTGGGGAGTTTTAGTCAGCTGGTGGTAACCCATGGGTGAGGAAGGCAGCGTGACCGATGGTCTGCCAGTAGTCGTCTTTGGTGTTGATCATCATTGTACACCAGTCGCGATACGTGAACGATTAGCCGTCCCTGCTGATACGATGAATCGTTTATTGGCAGCCTTGTCTACAACTCCTGGCGCGAGCGAAGCGGTAATTTTATCGACCTGTAATCGTTTAGAATGTTATGTGGCAGGCACGCCCGACCGCCAACAAGTTCTCAGTCGTTTAGCGGAACACCAAGGCGTTGATGCAGAGGAATTGGAAAAACACGCTTATTGGCACACCGGCATGGCTGGTGTCCGACATCTATTTCGTGTGATTAGCGGTTTGGAAAGTTTAGTTATTGGTGAATATCAAATTATTCATCAAGTGAAATCGAGTTACGAATATGCGAAGCAGGGAAATTTTACGGCTTCAGTATTAAATCCATTATTTCAGCGCGCGCTGGGTGTGGCTAAAGACGTTCGTAATCAAACGGCCATTGGCAAACATAAACTCAGCGTTGCTTCCGTCGCAGTAGATTTAGCGAAACATATTCACGGTGATGTCAATAATGCTCGTTTGTTAATTATTGGCGCTGGAGAAATTGCCGAGTTAGCAGTGCGTTATTTATTGAGCGCAGGTGTCAAAGATCTATCGATAATTAATCGTAGCGAGGAACGCGCGCAATCATTGGCGGAAGAGTTTCGCAGTGATGATTTCCAACCACAAGTGTTGCCGTGGTCGATGTTAACGGATGCCTTAACGCAGCACGATATTGTCGTGACTTCAACAGCTGCTCCGCATGCGGTGGTGACCGTTAATGATACGAAAATAGCAATGCGCCGCCGTCGTCAGCCCTTGATGTTTATTGACCTTGCCGTGCCGCGTGATGTTGAACCGGCGGTCGGTGATTTAAGTGATGTGTATTTATTTAATATCGATCATTTAGAACAAGTGGTATCATCAAATAAACAATTACGCGCAGAAGAGGTTGATTCGGCAAATGTCTTAGTGGATTCTTTTGTATCGTCTTATGTTACCGACATTCGCCATGATCGTGGCGCCTTGATGTCGCAAGTTGCAGGTTATTTCAATAATGTTATTGCTGCCGAAGAAACGCGTCTTGCTGGGAAATTAGGTATTTCTAATAATCCAGAATTGCGATATGGCCTTGAACGCGTTGGTAATAAATTACAGCATCAATTATTACGCTATTTACGTGAACATGCAGATGATCCGGCAGCGGAAAAAATGATTCGGGATTTGCTGGGATTATAATTTTTTTTACAATTAGCGATTCTATTAAATAACAAATCGATAAGAAGATGATTTACGCCCGCTCTTTGCGTAAATGCCAACTGGCCATTATGCCACCGACTAATCCACCTAGGTGCATTTCCCAGCTGATGGGCTGGGGCTTGCCATTTGCATCTTCTGGAGGAGGTAGGGCTCCTAATAAAGCGCCTCCATATAGTAAAAGCACTAAAACGCCTATTACGATTGGAGCACAGCCACGGCGAAAAATACCGTTAGCAATCAAGAATCCAATCAGTCCAAAAATAACACCACTTGCTCCAACATGAACTCCGGGCTGATTCCAAGAGCCAAAACACCACGTGAAAATACCAGCTGTTAACATACTGTAAGCAACTGCTGTCGCTGTCAGAGTGCGACTAAATCGACAACATAACCATCCTAAAATTAGCAGACTAATACTATTCGCTATAATATGTGCAAAATTAGCGTGAAGGGCATGCGAAGTAATAATGCCTAAAAGACCATCAACTTTACGCGGTTGTAATCCAAGCCAATTAGCAATCCAAATATTTGCCGAATAACGTAATGCCAAATCGATTGCAAAGACGAGCCATAAAAAACCGAGCCAGCTGACAACCAAGTAAAGGTCGCCGGCTGGCCCACGTTTTATCTCTGTCATGTGACTAGTAATTATCCGTTATAATTATGACAGGCTTTATTTAGGAATAACAACGATTTCGACGCGACGATTTTGTTTACGCGCGGCTTCCGACTTGCCCGGAGCAACTGGGCGTTGATCCGAATAACCAGCAAATCCTAAGTCGGATGCGGCAATGCCACGTTCAAGTAAGTAATGTAATACTTGGCGAGCACGACCACCTGCTAAATGCCAATTGTCTTCCCATTTATTTTTAGTGCGACTGATTGGTTGATCGTCGGTGTGACCTTCAACACGCACATAATGGTTTGGATATTTTTGTTTAATAATGGCAACAACGCGACTGATCGATTCTTTGGCAGCTGCGGTAATTTCTGAGGAACCAGCTTTAAATAAAATTGAGCTTTCGATACTGAATACTACTTCACGTTGACGATCGCTGACGTTCACACCAGGACCAGCAGCATCTTTAGCTGTTACGATGGGATTTTGCTGCGGTGGTGCATTGTTGACGACGTTCGTCACGATATCAGTTGCCTTGCGAGCTAATTGCTCTTCGAGGTCTTTGTTGACGCGTTCCAGTTCCTGGATTTGGACGTCTTTATACGCCAGTTCACGGTCACAACCGCAACCGCCAAGGGTGAGGGAAGCGGCGGCAACCGCGCACGCCACAAACGTACGAATAGTATTCATAAGAGTCGGGTTCTATAAGTGAGGATGGGAACCGCAAGATGCGGATTGATAGGTATTTGTATCGTCAATGCCGCCAGATCCCGCGATTTTCCCGTTTTGCTTCTGCCTCAGCCGCTAAAAAGCGGCGATGATGCGTGTCAGATGCGCCAAATTTCGTGAAATAAACGCTAAATCCCTGACGAATGAGGGTTTCATTGAACAGCTCATCTTCTGGCCCAGGTCCTGGCGGACTGTGATCTATCCATAAGTAGCCGAGCGCACGACCATATTGATCAAGCGCTATGTGCTCGTGATCGTGTTCAAATTCAATGCGAATAGTTTTTTGTACTAAGTATGCTTTTGCCCATGCTGATATGCGAGCACCGTCTGGTGTATTACGCGATTCATCTGGATGCACGGATTCTGGTGTATCGACACAACGTAATCGGACAGCCATTTGTTTACCGGCATGTCGCACTTCGACGGTATCGCCATCACGCACTTTTACTAATTCAACCGCTTGATCATTTCGCTGTACGCTACCTGTAAACCAACCAGCGTCTTGAGCCAGATGAACAAGCGCCACAAGCAACCCGATAAAAACAACCAGCCACGTGAGCGGTCCTTTTTTGGGCAGTCGTCGTCGCGCCATGTGTGCTGAAATTATTTTTTAATTTCTTTAATAACCGCATCAGCCATAGCTTTTGTGGTTAAAACGGCTTCGCCTTTTTTCGCAATGTCAGGTGTTCTGAGCCCAGCGGCTAATACAGTGCGAATGGCTTTTTCGACACAATCTGCTTCTGCGGTTAATTGTAAACCGAAACGCAGCAACATCGAAACCGATCCAATCATTGCTAATGGGTTTGCTTTTTGTTGTCCGGCAATATCTGGAGCTGAACCGTGAATTGGCTCAAATAAACCAACTGGTCCACCGACCGACGCAGATGCTAACATGCCGATAGAGCCAGCAATCATAGACGCTTCATCACTTAAAATATCACCAAAAATATTGGTCGTAACAATGACGTCAAATTGCCGTGGGTTACGAACCAACTGCATTGCACAATTATCGACATACATATGCGATAATTCGACATCCGGGTATGATTTCGCCAAATTAATCATGACTTCACGCCATAATTGACTCGAAACTAAAACATTGGCTTTATCGACGGAACACACTTTTTTACTGCGTAAACGAGCGGTTTCAAAAGCAACGCGACCAATACGTTCAACTTCTGCGGTGGAATAGACCTCTGTATTTATGCCAACGCGATTAGCGCCATCACCTGTAATGCCACCTGGACCAAAATAAATACCACCGGTTAATTCACGGACGACTAATAAATCAGTTCCCTTTAATACTTCTGGGCGAATAGAGCTTGCATCTAATAATTCATCATAGACCACTGCTGGACGTAAATTAGCAAATGCGCCTAACGATTTACGTAATTTTAATAAACCAGCTTCAGGTTTAATATGATGCGGAACTGATTCCCATTTCGGTCCACCAATAGCGCCAAATAATAAGGCATGAGAATCTAAAACACCTTTAATGGTATCATCAGGTAAAGGGACGCCGGTCGCATCAATTGCTGCGCCGCCAGCTAAATATTCTTTAAAGCTGAAGGAATGGCCAAAGACATTACCAACGGTGGTGAGAGCGCGAACGCCCTCGACGCCAATTTCTGGGCCAATGCCGTCACCGTGAATAACTGAAATGTTATAATTGCCCACGTGATTACTCCTGAATCGTGCTGAAATCTGGTTTTGAAGGGGGAAGAAACCTAGCAGGCCATGAAAAAACACCAGCCCACTCAGCGGGGGCAAAAGGAATTTAGGACAAAGTTACGATTTATATGGGCATTTAGTGCATGTTTAACGAGGCTGACTGCTGGCGAGCTGTGGCGAGTGCTGGTGCGATTCAATAAACGGTGGCCCTGGGTGTCAACATGGGTTCATACGCAAGCGTACGAACATACTTGCTTTGTTGGATAGGCGCGATTCGCTGGCCACCCCACGCGTTAGCGCGAAGAAAGAATACAAACCGATGAGAACATGTGTGGGACGATGTTGATCGTTACCACCTTAGCCACTCCTCGGTAGTGCTTGCCGAGTAGTTAGCGTGGCGCCTATCGAACACATTTTCACCACTCCTTGAAGGAGCTTTCTTATGCGATTTTTCTCTCTTCTTTCCCTCTTTGCATTAGTGGTTTTAGCCTGTGCTCCGGCACAAGCCGCCGAAAAGCCAAAATCGGTGATGGATGTCACCATGAATGCCATTGATGGCAGCGAAACACCGTTGAACAACTATAAAGGCAATGTCATTTTGCTGGTCAATGTTGCGTCAAAATGCGGAAATACCAAGCAATATACCGCCTTAGAAGCATTGTATGGTAAATATAAAGATAAGGGTTTTGTAATAATCGGTGTTCCAGCTAATAATTTTAAAGGCCAAGAACCAGGTACTGATCAAGAAATTGCCGAGTTCTGTAAATCCAAATACAGCGTGAGTTTTCCGCTGATGTCGAAAGTCAGTGTTAAAGGCGACGATATTTGCCCACTTTATGATTATTTGACGACCAGTAGCCCGAAAAGTGGCCCCATTACCTGGAATTTTGAGAAATTTTTAATCGGCCGCAGCGGTGAGGTCGTTGACCGTTTTACCCCCAAAACCGTCCCTGATGACGCCCAAGTCATTGCCGCCATCGAAAAAGCACTCGCTGAAAAATAAGCAATTTTAGCTGTTCACGGATGAACGCGCCGCCGCAGGGAAACCTGCGGCGTTTTTTTGTCATTTCGGCACCCGGGCTTTTGTCATTTCGGCACCCGGGCTTTTGTCATTCCGAGGGCGCCTGACGTGAACCTATTCGCCACATGCGA
>JAHEDF010000215.1 GCA_024641365.1 Planctomycetota bacterium
CCACTGATCGGTTACGAGTTTATCAGATTCCGCAGCTGGCACTAATCCGATAAACAAACTGACAAACATCACTGTGAACAATGAAACGATACGCATACTTTTTACTCCTACGGACTCTTCTATCAGGTCAGGTATTTTTGGCGAGTCATAGTATCTTTATACACCTTCAGTGTGGCTAGGTGTCGTAATGAAGTTAGTCCGCTACTTTCACCTCGGACCCCATCAAAACCGCGTTAGTACTGTTTTATTCACCACTAAGAGAGTAAATGGTCTCACCCACTTTTGCTCTCATATGCGCATGTCACATTTGTTCGATCCGCAGAGATGTTACATAGCCTGTCAAGGTATTTTACACCATTACTATTCGCTCACAGGGGCTTTATATGCTTACCAAGATTATGATTCTGTGGTCACTCGTTTGTTTTATAGCAACAGCAGCAGACCAAACTCCGGCACAGAAGGATGCATCGACCAAAATGACATTTGTTATTACAGCCTATGGGCCATTTGCTGGGCGTGGAAAAAATGGTTCTTCCACATTACTTAATTCTTTACGAGAAGATCCCGCGTTTGCACAGGTCACATTTCATGTGTTAGATGTTGGATGGAGACAGGTCGATGAATTCATAAAACAATCCGTCACAGATAAATCAATTACAGGCATTATTGGTCTTGGGGAAGGGCATCCTGGTTTAATAGCAATAGAATGTGTTGGTCGTAATAATAAGGGTGGTACGGACGTATTCGGAGTCGAAGAAAAATCAGGACCTATCAATGGTGTTGCATCAACAAATCACAACAAATCGCGGCTACGCTACAGCATTAATCCTGAATTACCAATTTCGCTCCCCATTGTCATCAGCAACAATGCCGGAGATTATTTATGCAATTACTTACTTTATAAGTGCAATGACACGGCTGTTAAAATCAGTGGTTTTATTCACCTACCACCACAAGGCGTTACCGCTGATGAAGCCTATTTATCTGTCGTAAGACCATTAGTTAGGGATATTTTGTTACAAAATATTCCTAAACCAGAATGAAGACATTTACTGCGTGACACGTTCATCAAGTAAGATTCGTACCATACGAGTACGATTTGGTCCTGTAACGATGTCATGCAAAGTATATTTGTCTAAACTAGTAAAAAAGGCCTCTAAGGCCTCAGCAACTATTCCCTTTAATTTACAACTGCCATTAATGGGACAGGTATTATTTTTAACATCAAAGCATTCTAATATGTAGGACTGGCTTTCTGTTTCTTTAACAAATGAACCAATTCGAATATCTTTTGGGTGCAACGATAAGGTTATTCCACCTCCCTTACCGCGTGTCGTTTCCAAATATCCATTTTTACTGAGGTAATTAACGATTTTAGCCAAATGGTGCCGAGAAATCTGGTATGCCGTTGCAACCTCATCCAATTGAAATGAATCCCCTTTTATAGCTGCAAACATCATGGTGCGGAGCGCATAATCACTAAATAAACTGATTTTCACGGTGTTTTAAATCCTTATTTTCAGCAATCTCTCTTATTTTTACAACAATCAATTGTTATATCAGTAACCACTCCCCGTATCCACTTGGAACACAATCGCGGCAAAACTGAGGCTTGCTTTAAAGATGTATTCAGAATACATCTTTAAAAGAAACCGCAAATGGTTTCACCACAAACATCCTTTCCAAGAAGGAAAATCCTTTTCATGAAAAGCCTACTATCTTGTATCACGACCGCTTTACTATGCGTTGCATTACTTATTAGTAGCGGTTGCACTGCTAGTAATACACGGGCTGAATCTGCACCTGCAGCAACGAACACGGTTTGTCCAATAAGTGGTAAGGCAGTCGACCCAAAGGTCACGGTGGTCTATGAAGATATCACCTATGCTTTTGCAGATGAAGCATGCCGCACAAAATTTAATGATGATCGTGCTAAAAGTTTATACCAACGACTCGGCGGGAAAGCTGCCATTAGTGCCGTGGTAGATGCCTTCTATGTAAAAGTATTAGCAGATGATCGCATCAAACATCATTTTGCCGATATCAATATGGAAAAACAACATCGTCGCCAAAAAGAATTTTTATCAGCAGCCTTTGGCAGTCCCGTAGCCTGGACTGGTCGTGATATGAGACGTGCACATAGCAATTTAACCCTCACGGAAAAAGATTTTGGCGCAGTCGCTGAAAACTTAGTAGCAACACTAAAAGACTTCAAAATAAAACAGGAATTGATTGATGAGGTAGTTGCCATCGCAGTTAGCGTTAAAGACGATGTGCTCAATAAGCCTAAACCGACAAAATAAGACGTCTTCGTTAGTTTTCTAAGAAAATACAAAATCGTATTTATTCACGGTTGGCGATATTTGATCGCCAACCGTTTATTCTATGGCTATTACCCACGCCATGAGTAAAATCATATATGCAATATGTAGGCTCAAAAAACTTGGTAGTTTTGCTCAATGAGTGCTGATAATTTCCTTTTTCATGGCATCTTATTTAGAAAGACTTCCCCATAGCCCCATAGCCTTCAACGTATAGGTAGAGTCGACGTAGCATTAAAGTAGTACACTACTGACATAAATTCTTAGAAAGGCGTTCCTATGCGCATTTTATCAACAGGTTTGGCTATTTTATTCGCAAGCTGCTCATCAATATCCTTGTATGCAGCAGATGCGGTAGGCACCGTTGTCGATACCCCTGGACAACATGCTGACGTCGTTGTCGCGGGTAAACCTTTGGTTCGATATATGTATAATTTCGATGAGGCGAATAAATTTGATACAGCTAAAGTCTACCTCCATGTCATGGCACCTGATGGTGAGTCTACGCTGACCAAAGGTACAGGCGATAAATTCCCCCATCACCGTGGCATCTTTATTGGCTGGAATAAAATATCACATGGCGGAAAAAGTTACGATATCTGGCATGTAAAAAATACTGATCAAAAACACGTGAGTTTTTCCTCCGCCGCTCCTGATGACAAAACAACACCCATTACTGCGAATATTGCTTGGCGCGATAGTGAAGGTAAAGTACTCATTAATGAATCGCGTAGTTATATTGTACGACACGATGATCCAGCTGCCTATGCATTAATTGATGTTGTTACAACTCTCACACCAGTTGGTAGTGATATCGTATTAAATGGTGATCCAGAACATGCAGGAATTCAATTTCGTGCCCATGAAGAAACGGTTGCTAATAAATCAGCAAAATACACGTTTCCTGAAACCCTGGCTGATGAGAAAGCTGTTAAAGCTGCTCAAGATTTACCCTGGATCGCTTTGAACTATCAAAACAAAGGTAACTCCTGGTCAGTTCAATTTATGAATCACCCAGATAACCCCAAAAACACCCGCCATTCAGCGTATCGTGATTACGGTCGTTTTGGTCACTTTCCGGTTGTCAAAATAGCAGACGGCTCGAGCGCAACGTTGCGCTACCGAGTCCGAATCACTGCCGGTGATATGCCTGATTTAGAAACTTTAAATAAAGCACACGCGACTTTTATCGGTAAATAATAGTATTGATTATGTGCAAAGATTAGCCGTTAGCAGTATATGCTGCTAACGGTTATTTTTTGTACTGTTTTAGGCAAGAATCTTTTTAATCACGTGTCCATGCACATCCGTTAAACGGAATCGACGCCCCTGAAATTTGTAGGTCAAACGTTCGTGATCTATGCCTAGTAAATGCAAAATGGTCGCATGGAAATCATGAATGTGTATTTTATCTTCTGAGACAATGTTATACGAAAAGTCATCAGTCTCGCCAAAAATCGTTCCCCCTTTAATACCACCGCCAGCAAACCACATCGGGAAGCAGCGCGGATGGTGATCGCGTCCATAATTGTTACGTTCTATTTTTCCTTGTGAGTAGGCAGTACGGCCAAATTCACCGCCCCAAATGACTAAGGTTTCATCAAGCATGCCACGTTGTTTCAAATCTTGAATTAATGCCGCTGCACCCTGATCGGTTTCCTCACATTGTTTTTTAACGCCCCCAGGGCAACCACCATGTTGATCCCACCCTTGATGATAAAGTTGAATGCAACGCACACCGCGTTCAGCTAAGCGACGTGCCATTAGGCAATTATTAGCAAACGTCCCAGGTTTTTTCACATCCGGTCCATATAATGCTAGCGTATCTCCACTCTCTTTTGATATATCGACAGCTTCTGGAATGGAACTCTGCATACGATAGGCCATTTCATATTGTGCCAATCGTGAATCTATGCCTGGGTCAGGTACACGTAATTTTTGTACTTTTTCTAATTCATGCATGCGATTTAGCACATTACGTCGCGCTTCTGTAGAAATTCCACCTGGGTTATTTAAAAACAGTACGGGATCATTTTCAGGGCGAAACATGACGCCTTGGTATTCAGAGGGCAAAAATCCATTACCCCATAAACTGGCAAATAGGGGCTGTCCCCCCTTACCCTTTGTACGCATGACGACAAAGGGCGGTAAATTCACGTTATCGCTACCGAGTCCATATTCCAACCATGCACCGATTGATGGACGTCCAGGAAATTGTGATCCAGATTGCATAAATGTATTTGCTGGACCATGATTAATTGCTTCCGTATACATGGTTTTAACCAAGCAAATATCATCAACAATTTTGGCCGTGTGTGGCAATAATTCACTTACTTCCATACCGCATTGGCCATGTTTTTTAAATTTATACGGGTTTGCAGCTACAGGGAGCGATGACTGATTTCCGGACATGCCAGTTAATCGCTGACCACCGATAATTTCTTTCGGCAATTCTTGACCATGCATTTTTTCCATTACTGGTTTATAATCGAATGTTTCAAACTGCGACGGCCCTCCAGCCATATATAAATAAATTATCCGCTTTGCTTTAGCTGGGTGATGTGTTCCGCCTAGAACACCTGGCCTTTTGCCTGAAGTATCTTCAATTGCTGCTAATGACGGAAAAAATCCTCCGCCGATGGTCAATCCACCACTTATTCCAGCGCCTAACTTTAAAAAATGTCTTCTATCCATGTTTATGCCCTTTATCGCACCATGTAAAATGAATCAAGATTCATAACTGCGCTTGCTACAGATGCCCACGCTGCCAATTCATGAGGCGGTACATTTTTCTCAGGTTTTCCTCCGCCGCCGATCGCTAGGTAACTTTTAGTGACATCTGGCACCTTACTAAAATAATCGAGTTGTTCTTTTACCAAGGTTAAGAGAATTTTCTGTTCATCAGCTGTAACTTGACGACTCGTCAGGCGCAGAAAAATATCGCCAATAATATCTTCAGATTTTTTAAATTTTGCTAATGCTGCCACAGCAATCAACCGGGCATTTTTAACATATAATGGACTATTCAGTAACACCAATGGTTGTAACGGAGTTGAGGTCGCCTCTCGCTTAACCGTACAGACATGGCGTGGTGGCGTTCCAAAAATTACCAACTCTGGAGGTGGGTCATTGCGCCTTAAATTCACATATAAACTTCGTCTGTTTGATTCAATAGATGTACTATTCCCACAAATGGTCAGGTTGAGCCAGCCGCCTGCAATAATTGCATTATCACGTAACATTTCAGCGCTCATGTAATAAGATGGTCCGCGTGCCAATATTTTATTCTCAGGGTCTGTATCCAATAATTTATTAGAGCCACTCGAATCTTGACGGAAAGTTGCCGAGGTCACTATGTATTTAAATATCTCAGCAACATCCCACCCGGAATCGATGAAACGACGTGATAAATAATTGAGTAAATCTGGGTACGTCGGCATAGCTCCCTGAAATCCGAAATCATTCGTGGTCAATACAATACCGCTGCCAAAAATAAGTTGCCAATAACGATTTACAGTTACTCGCGCTGTTAAAGGATGATCGGGATGTGTCAGCCATTTGGAAAGACCAAGCCGATCACGAGTATATTCACTGCCAAATGGAAAAATTCTCTCTGGTGGTCCTGGTTCAACTTCTTGGTTCAAATCCGGGTCACTATAAAGACCACGTTTTAACACATACGTTTTACGTCGTTCTGGTAATTCAGCCATAACCATCATGCGAGCCATACCATCTATATATTTATTGGTGACGCGTCGTGCCTCTGCGAGTTGATTTACGGCTTCTGCCACTGCTGCAGACTGCGTGGCTTGATAGTACGACAATAATTCCGCATCACTTTTAGGTTTAGCCTTTTTGTCATGCAAAGATCGAACTTCTAATGCAGTCAACTCACGGTCAAATATAGCTACGTCATCAATTTTTGAGTTTTTAAATCCATTATCACGAAAACGAGCAGCCAACTCTATAGAACGTCCTTTAGAGTAATGAATTTCTTTATTTAGATTGTCTCGAATAATATCAACCGGCACTAGTTCGCCATTAATATGTAATTTGATTCCCGCTGCTCGACCAGAACCATCATAGGTCATAGTCAAACGAGTCCATGTGTTAATTGGAATATCTTGTTTTGTTCGAACGCGGATCTCATTTCCGGGTGAAAAATGGATCAACGCAAAGTCTAATTTTCCTTCATGTATCAACAATTCATAACCGCGACTTCCCGCATCAGTCCACGCTTGAGAACGATGCAGAATAACCGCTCGCTTATGAGCGACGGGCATTTCTATGGCAACACTGATAGAAAATGGTGCGTGACGGGCAAAAGGACCAATTCCACCAATTTTTAATTCAGTATCACCATCAAATGCTGCTGCCTTACCCGATATACCATCAACGAGCGTATTTGATCCCAATG
>JAHEDF010000216.1 GCA_024641365.1 Planctomycetota bacterium
CTAAGGCGGAAATCCTGTGGTTATTGAAAAAAGCACAGCTTTCCTCTTCGGTTCTCTGGTTCTCCATGTTAATCTGTTGCCATTACGGATGATTTGAGGCGCAATTAGTATGACTTACTGCTTATGCGCGGCGGGGATCGTAAATAGTACGCGCGGCAGGTTGCATATTAGCATCAACCGTACCACGCCCATCAAATACATAACATGTTCCTTGCCAAGCGTTATTTTTATTCTGGGTTTTTTCTAAATAATCTAAAATCCCACCTTCTAAGTGGAACACTTGTTTAAATCCACGTTGTTTCAATAACGCTGTCGCCTTTTCACAGCGTATGCCACCGGTGCAAAACATTGCGACAGGTTGATCAGGTGAGATATGTTCTTGTTGTGCCATCCAATCTGGAAATTGACGGAAATTTTTTATATTTGGATTTATTGCCCCAACAAAAGTACCTTCACCCACCTCTTGAACATTCCGCGTATCTATGAGCACAACATCTTCACGGGCAATGAGTGCATCCCATTCTTCAGGTGGCACATACGTACCTGTGTGGCCTGCAATTGGCAGGTCGCGCATGCCCATCGTGACAATTTCTTTTTTACGTTTTATCAACATACGTTTAAAAGGAAGCTCATCACAGTAACTAATTTTCCAACGCATATTCGCTAATTCAGGAATCGTATCAAAAAAATCATGTAAGGCCGTTATACCGTCGGTTGGTCCAGCGATGGTGCCATTGATCCCTTCATTCGCGAGCAGCAGGGTCCCATAAATTTTTAATTCAAAACAACGTGCTAATAATTTATCACGCAGGGCTTCTCGATCTATGATCGGGACGAAACGATATAAGGCAGCAACGGCAATCTGTGGCATGGGGCGCGGATTGTGGCGAAAAAATCACCAGCTCAAGCCGTGGTTTGCGTAGCCTTCGCTGACAAAAAAGTGCATTTCCCACTCATTACCACTACTTTTAACTGTCACGCTCTGCTACGACCGCACGAGCTGATCCGCCTCTCTAATAATTGGGCATCGAATTTGAACCAAGGTGGCGGACTGGGATCTGCCAACGCTATTGTTTAATAACAATGAGCGGTCTCGCAAATTGGCCCTTAGCGACGGCAGCGTAGTAATTTGAGTTCCATACTTTTTTCAAGTCAGCTGCGGTAATTAATTGAAGGCCTGGGGAACCAATGGCGGGATTACGTAAAATATAATAATCATCTGAAGCGATATAGCCGACGATGGCCAAGCTATGACCTGCTTCGCCATTCGTGTATTGTGGGCCATAATATTTAAAATCGATAACACACGGACGGCCAGCATCTAATTCAGAGCGCAAAAATTTTGTGCCATCAATAAATCCTTGGTCATCTGGGGAAAACGTCACTAATTCCCAATTGAGTTTTAATTTATTACCCGCGGCTACTAAGTCGCTCCAATCCGTGCCGGTTCCAATGGGACCGCGACAGAGTCTTTTGAAATCCCATGCGCCAATCGAGTTTCCTTGAAATCGAGCCAGCATAGTTGCTGAACTGGCACCACAGTTATTCCAACCTTGATGCACATGCTGACTTTCTATGTAAGCATATGCACCTTCTTTCTGCTTCAGCCGATATGGGATTAAATATAATAAATCTGCTGCTTGCTGTGCATCAGAGCTATTTGTCGGATTTACTGGATGTTCAGCTGGTCCGCCACGACGCATTTTTGCGGCCTTCGTCCAAATTTCTTTCGCCTCCTCAACCTTTCCTTCCTGAAAATATAGCTCTCCCAAAATAACTAATCCTGTTACGTAGTCCGCATCAGCTGCAATCTGCGCTAACCGCCGTGCTTCTGCCGGATCTGCGGGAATTCCTTCACCAGATAAATACACCATGGCGGCTTCAACCGCTGCTTTTGCATTTCCTTTTCTCGCCGCCAGCCCCCATGCCTTAAGTGCCTTGGGAATATCTTGTGTTATTCCACGTCCAGAAAAATAACAGTCGCCAAGATTTTTCGCTGCTTGTTCGGATTCCTGTGCTGCAGCGTGAAAATAACCAAAAGCCACTTTTTCATTCATTTCTACACCACGGCCAGTTAAATAGGCGTAACCAACAAAATCCATAGCGGCGGTATTTCCTTGGTCAGCACTCTTATGAGCCCATTGTAAGGCCAACGCCAAATCGCGTTCCCCCTTTTTTCCATCACGATAATGATAAGCTAATGATAATTGTTTTTCTGCATCTCCTTGCATTGCGTCTTTCATTAATGCATTGAGCTCATGACTGTCCTCTGCAAAAGTGACATGTCCCATGAGTAGTGCCAGTAAACAAAAACACGCGTTTATATATTTAGTCATCAACATTGCAAAGTTGGTCCTTAATATTTGCTTTATTTAAGATACGGCATTTATCTTTTTACGTTGCTTAGAATATCTGCCCTCAGGTTAACGCCAAAAGGCAATAAATCTTTCCGGTTTTTAATGCTGCCACGATAAATTTGGACAAATTGTTTCTTTTTTAGGACGTTATGTGCTGGCATTCTTAAATACCCATACATGATTTATAGTGAAAGATCATATATTAACCATCGTCCCCCTCCAAAAATTAAATACGCAGAAAGTATTTGACAAATATGGTACATTTCAAATGCCTTGTACTGGTAATGCTGCAAGTGGTCGTATTGAATTCATTAACAAACTTATTACCAGCGGTCCAAGCACAGAATAATGATATCCCGCTCGTTGATGAGTCTAGCAATAATAAACTCATTGCCCTGGGTATAATTGGCGTTCGTGTCGAAACAGATCACCGTCTCGATAAAAGCGCAGAAAGCCATAGCAATTCCGGTATAGTGAAATTCATCTACAAGGGATCGCTCGCAGATGGGCGTCTCGCAATTAACGATGTTATCGTTGGCGTAAACGGCGAATCATTTAAAAAAGACTTTAGTAAAAGAATGGCAGCTGCTATTGATTGGTCCGAAGGAAATACAGGGAAATTACAATTATCAATTACACGTAATAATAAACCCTTAGATGTCACGTTTGAAATTCCCCTAATTGGCAGTTTCAGCAAAACGTATCCCTATAACTGCAAAAAATCTGACTTTATTCTTGAATCTGCATGCGATTGGCTCGTGCGACATCAAAATGCCGAGGGGCGATTAGATAATGGCGGTTATATAGTAAATAGTGCCATCGCAGGACTTGCCTTACTCGGCAGTGGCAATCCAAAATACACAAAGTCTATTCAACTACTCGCACAAACATTAATTAGTAAATTCGATGCCGGACTGGGAGAACCAGGGCAATCACTTATTACGTGGCAAGTCAATTATGGGGCGATTTTTCTCGCTGAATATTTTCTTGCTACAGGTGATAGCCGAGTTCTCCCAACATTAGCAATTTTAAACAAGCGATTAAAATTACTTCAGTTTATTTACATGCCGCAAACATCTAAAAAAGATTTTGAAGCTAAAAACCAACCTATCGCGCCATTTTGGTTTGGGCATGGCATGCCGCAAAAAACTGACGGATATGCCGCGTTAGGAGTTAATGTCGCTAACGCCTTACTGTCGTGGGAATTGTTGTCGCAATGCGGAATTCCAATTGACCGCGACAACTATAACAAAACCAGAGACTATGTCGAAGTTGCAGGCCCACGAGGCGAAATGCCATATGCATCAGCGCCCAAACAGCGCGGTGGGGATGGCGATGCTTTTGGCAGAACTGGTGTACTGTCATTATCGTATTATTTATGTGCCGATCGTCCTGAGTATAGCAATAAAATTAATGAGTCGTTACGGCGCATCCAAAAAGATAATTATTTTACGTCTCATGCCAGTTCCGATTTAGGAAAAATGTGGGGGACACTTGGCATAGCTGCTTTAGACGCTGCTTTATTGCATGAGTCTATGAATGAAAACAAATTTTCCTACAGCCTAATCCGCCTCAGCGATGGAAGCTTTACGGCAAATCCTGAGATGCATTTTCAAAATGGTGGTACGAATATTGATTTTGAAAAAAATTATGGGAGAGCTTGGACGACTGCATGCAATGCGCTCATTTTTGCGCTTAGCCAAAAGAAGTTGCGAATTACTGGTTCAAATGGCATTCCTGGTTTTGATGTAGAAAACCTTAAATCAAGAAATGTACTGAAATTGGCCGAGTATGGTCGACTCGGCAAATATGGCGACGCCGCCAAGTTAGCAAAAAAAATAATAAGCGATGAGAAGGCCAGTGAATCAGAGATAGCGACCGCAAAATTTGTATCTGATTATATTACCAACAAAACCAAACCCACCGTCAAGGAATTAGATGCCATTAAATCAAGCCGTGACTTTTATACTTTAAAACAACGTGTTGCGGAAATCAAAAGAACCTACGAAGGCGTTGAGATATTTGACACTTTAAATGCTACTATAGATGAGGAACTAAAAAACGTAGATGTTCGCAAAGAGTTATTAGTTGGCGCAAAATATTACGCCTTAGCTGATACCTGGTACAAAACAGCACCGGACCAACGCTTAAAATATAAAGAGAAATACATTTCAAATCTTGAAAAATTTGCTGACCGAAATGAAGATTCAATCTATGGTAAAGCTGCACGTTCTGCCATCACGGCACTGAATACCGATAACTTTTCAGCTGATCCTTTTAGATACCATTTTGAAACCAAATAAACCTAAAATCGGCAATTGCACCCCATCTGCTGCGTTGCCTCATCCTCACATAGCGCTGCTATGCTTCGTCTTCGGACGCCTTGCATATGGGGTACTCTTGCCGGTTTTGACATCACTATTTAGGTGACCTATTATTAAGACTTAAACGTAATGCGCTAAATGATTTATAATAATATTTCATTTTCTAATGCCGTATTTATACTAATTCCGCCTCAAATCATCCGTAATGGCAACAGATTAACATGGAGAACCAGAGAACCGAAGAGGAAAGCTGTGCTTTTTTTCAATAACCACAGGATTTCCACCTTGGTATTTCTCCGTTTCTCCGGTCCTCCATGTAAGTGTCTTATTATTTAGGATATAGTGAGCCGGAATTGGTATTAGGATAAAAGGTCAATTGTCTTTAAATAAAAAAATAACGACACCGCTCAGCGGTGTCGTTATTGCAATTAAATTTACATCAACAGTAAATTGCTTATTTCTTCGCTTCTGGAGCGGCAGCAGCAGGAGCTTTAGCGTCACCACCTTCAGTAGTGGCGGCGGTGGCAGCAGCTTGATCCGCAGCTTTCAAGCCACGAGGAATAACAATACTGAGTAATAATTGTTTAGCTGGGGTAATCATTTTCATACCGTCTGGCAATGTAATGCTGCCAACGTTGAGTGATTGTTGCAGTTGCACTTCTGACATATCAACCGAAACGGAGTCAGGAATGTTATTTGCTTTGCATTGTACTTTAATGGTACGAGCGCGTAATTCGAGAATGCCGCCAGCTTTCAAACCAGGACATACGCGCACATCAGGGACGACAGCAACATCAACTTTAATGTCGCTCTTTTCATCAACTGCAATCAGGTCGATATGTTTGATGCGATCGGTCAGTACATCCTTATCAACTTTTGCACGCAAAGCGGTGACTGGCTTACCATCAACCTCGACCTTGCATAAATGCACCACATTTTGGTTTAAGTGATTGGCAGATTTTTCGTCCATTTGCACATGCATACTTGGCTTGCCTGGGCAACTAATGGTGGTGGGAACGATGCCTGCTTTACGCAAGTTAATCGCTGCATTACTGCCGAGCGCAGTACGAGCGTTTGCGGTATAGGTATGTATGCTACTCATAATCGGTGACTCCTGATGGCGCTTCAGGCGCTTTTCTGATGGGACCGTTCAACAAATAAAGAGCTGACGGACTGGTTGGTATGGATGTTTTTAATGGCAGCGCCTAATAATGGCGCCAATGACAATACTTTAACAGGTAAATCGGCGAAACGTCGTTTTAAGGGAACAGTATCGGTCATTACTAATTCATCGAGCGTGACTGCATTTAATCGTTCATACGCATCGCCACATAAAACGGCATGGGTACAAACTGGAATAACACGTTTAGCACCAAATTGACGCGCGGTTTTAATGGCATTCGACATGCTGCCTGCAGTGGTAATCATGTCGTCTATAATAATCGCATCACTTTCACCTATTTGACCAATTACATTTGCAACTTCTGTCGATGCATCGCCCGTGCGGCGCTTATCTATAATTGCGAGTGGAATTCCCATCGCCTTGGCAACGCGATCAGCTAATTTAATTGATCCCGTATCGGGACTGACAACAACTGGATTATCGAGATTAAGATTTGTTAAATAATCTAAATGAACTGGTAATGCTAATAAATGATCTACCGGTACGTCAAAAAATCCCTGGATTTGTTGGGCGTGTAAATCAACCGTCAATACACGATGAATACCCGCAGTCACCATTAAGTTAGCAACTAATTTCGCTGTGATCGGTACTCGACCTTGGTGCTTACGATCTTGGCGAGCATAACCAAAATAAGGAACCACTGCCGTAATCCGCGATGCTGATGCGCGACGCAAGGCATCAGTCATAATTAACAATTCCATTAAAAAATCATTTGTCTGAGTCGGCTGCACTACAAATACGTCAGCACCACGCACGTCTTCCATGACCTGCACTTTCACTTCACCATCTGGGAAGCGATTACAGTTCATAGCTCCCAGGGGCATGCCGACGTGGT
>JAHEDF010000217.1 GCA_024641365.1 Planctomycetota bacterium
GTACACCATAAAAGTTTACTCAACAAGATGTTAGTAATCGCTAGTCAAAGTTATTCACGACAAAAAGAGACTTTATGGCAGTTTGCTCTTTCTGGTTTAAATACGATTCGTTGTACAGAAACTTGACAGTGATCTATAAAGAATCTTGCCGGTTACGTGGGGCGTATAGCGTAAAGCCTTACTACCACAGGGATTTTATTTTGGGTATGGCAAGTGCTCTAGATGATGACGAATGAACTTTTATCGGATAAAAAACATACGTAAGTCTGTCATAAAAAACTACCATGGTATTTACCGCTCACTTTTAGGATTCTCATAAGAAACAGTCAAGCCAGTGAGGATATGTCATGAAAGGCATTTAGTATCTTATCCATTAAATAGCAAAAGCTATGCATGATCACTCCTATATAAACTAAGGAACAAAAATGAAGCGAACAGCACTAACTCTCGTCACGGCAGCATTCTTAATGCCTGCATCATTTCATTGTAATTTTGCCAGCGCTGAAGATGCGCCGGTATTAGTGCAGATCACCATGAGTGATATCCCGAAATCCCTTGATAAGTATAGAACTAATGTCATAGGGAAAATGATAAGTGAATTAGAAATCGATTCTCTGATTTCAGAATTACCAACTTTGTTCGGAGACGAAGTCCCTAACGCGGTCACTGGAGAAATTAATACATTTTTAGCGAGTAAGAATGGTCAATTTACAGTTTTCGGACTTTCTCCATCGGCATCTATAGATGAGGTAACTGAATTTAAAAAAGCGCCATTCTTTCAAATGAATGCAAACCTTGGAGACGCGACAAAAGACTTCTTTGCGAAGCAGAAAAAAGAATCAGTGAATTTTCAAATACCTGGATTTGATGAGGCGTTTAAAGAGGCTGATTCTGATACCATTTGGGGGCGCAAAGATAATCAGTTATTAGTGGCTAATTACGTGAAACATATGGTGCCGGCTTTGATCAAGCCGACGGGTCATGACCTTGATGTGCACATTAATGGCCTCGGTATTCGTGAAGTAATTGTGAAACTAATGAGCATAGAGTCAGAAGGAGAGGAAAAGGAAAAGGCTAAAATTGAAAAATTATTAAAATCGCTTGATCGTTTATTTGTACCATTTAGCGGATATATTGACATAAAAGATAAGCATATGCAGTCGCATTTCGCTGCAACGACGACCTTTCCCTTTTTGAAAGGAGTCGACTTAACAGTTTGTAATAAGCTTCCTGATGCGACGTATTCAGTCATGTCAGTGGGGTTGGATGGAAAAATACTGTGGGATGACATGTTGCTTCCCGTGTTAACAGCCGTTGCAGGCATGGACGATAAAAGCATTCAAGATGTCATGTCAGAAGCGAACAAAAATTTGCAGGACATGGGCATTACGGCTAAAATAGATGAAGTTATTAGCAGTATAAATGGTACTTTTGTTTTAGCGCAAACCAAAGCCGCACCATTTCCTGGTTTTACCTTCGCTATTCCGAGATCTCCAGCCATGGATCAAATCGTAACTGCGGCATTAAAAACGTTGAATATGGAATTGGAAAAAGATGGTACGCCTACGGTGATAATGCTTCCAGATGTGCCTATGCCGTTTAATTTATTAAGTGATGCTCAACATTGGATTTTATCAAGTGATCCACAGGTGACGATTGAGTGGTCGGCGAAAAAGGACAAAGGTTGGCTTGAAAGCCCATTAGGTAAATTGGCGCAGAAAAAAAACACCAAAGAAACTGTGATGCTAAGCGTTAGTGACAATGTAGAAGAATTAAAAGTAGCCCAAGGCCAATTAAATATGGTCATTGGATTCTTGCCGCTAGAACCTAAACAGCAGCAAAAAATTATGCGGGGGTTCAGTAATTTAATTCAGAATACCGGATTAACATACGAAACAATTACGCAAAAAGATGGTCAGATTATGAGCGACGGGGTTAGTCTAATTGGTGGAAACTCATTCCCGATTATGGTATTAAGTGCAGGAATAGTGGGCACTGCTTTTGTAACGCTAGGCAAGCCCACTGAAGCGATCCTAGAAATTCCAGAACCAGAAGAGGGAGATCCAGCAAAGCCGAAAGACTTATAATAGGGATCATGTACTGTGTAGGAAAAACGCCGTAGTGTCATACCACTGCGGCGTTTATTTTTAACCGATGAAGTTAAAGGAAATCCACTCTTTAGTAATCCAGCCCGATCCTAAAGCATTAAACTATACACTCGTATTGTAATTGTAGATTTACCCACAAGCTTCCCGCCAGTAAAAGCATTTACTAGTAGATAGGTCATTGAAGATGTCGACTATTCGCTTACTGGTAATGACGGCATTGGCGATGATTGGATTTGCTTGTAATTCGCTCATCTGCCGGCTCGCATTGCAAGATCATACTATTGATGCCGGTAGTTTTACCGCGATACGCTTGGTATCCGGTGCAATTGTATTGTTTTTATTGGCAAGCCGTGGTCGTATTACGGAAATGCCGCAAGGCAGTTGGCTATCTGCCGGTGCTTTATTTGCATATGCGGCGGGATTTTCTTACGCCTATATAACCTTGTCTGCTTCTACCGGGGCGTTGTTGTTATTTGGCGCGGTACAGGCCACTATGATTGGTTACGGTTTATGGAAAGGCGAGCGTTTAAAAGTTTTTCAAATACTTGGATTTTTGATGGCGCTCATTGGGCTAGTCGGTTTATTATTGCCAGGTGTTTCAGCGCCGCCGTTATTTGGGGCCAGCTTAATGATGTGTGCTGGTGTTGCGTGGGGCGTCTATTCTATTCGCGGAAAAGGAGTCAGTAATCCCTTAGAATTTACAGCAGGTAATTTTATCCGCTCGATTCCGTTTACGTTAGTTTTAAGTATAATTATGTTAGCCAAATTTGATGTTAGTTTTAAGGGGGTTATTTATGCAGCGTTATCAGGCGCGGTGGCTTCCGGTATTGGGTATGCCATCTGGTATAGTGTGTTGCCCAGTTTATCTGCGTTAAAAGCAGCCACAGTTCAATTGAGCGTTCCTGTTCTGACTGCTATTGGTGGTGTTTTATTACTGGGAGAACACGTAAGTTTACGTTTGGGCTTGGCGACAATCGCGATTTTAGGCGGCATCGCATTAGTCATCAGAAAAAATAAATAGATAACGTTAAATTCAAACCTGCTAATTAGCATTTAATGAAATAAGTCCTATCGTTTTCTAAAAATTATAGGCAGGCACAAGAAAGTTAATAATTCCAGGTAGATCCTGTGTAGGAGGTATGATTTTCGATGGCATCTTCCAGGCTAGTAACATGCCAATACTCGTAGCGAATTGCCATGTCAACATTTCGCCACCAACCATACATATCGTCCATTTGCTTCCGGCTAATGGCCCATCCGTATGGACAGGTAAATGGGTATGCTTTAGTAATCTGACTTTGCGCGTCTTCTTTGGTAATAGTTCCATCTCTATTACCATGTACAACAGCACCACGCATAATTAATAAGTAATAAGGTGCAATATAAATAAGAAATAAAATAATGATTATCGACAAGACTAGTGCGATAAATTTGGGATTAGTGAATTTGAATTCAGAGGCTTTATTTTTATCAGACATAAATACCTACGTTTGAGCTATGTGTGTATTGCCAACAGTTATCAAATTCAAGTCTGATGATAGCCGAATAGACACCCAGCAATGAGGGATATGACTCCTAAAAAGTAAAAGTATTTAATTATACTTTTAATAGTTATTAGCGGCATCAGATGGGAGAAATTGATTTCGCAACTATAAGTAGGAACGAGATCAGCGCTGTGTCACAAACGGCAATAATGCTCCATATGCCTGTCCTTAGACAAGTTAGCACCAGTAATTTTAATATCATACCTGCAACATAATGCGAAAAAACACGTCCTCTCTGGTGTCGAATAGATAGAGTGCTATTGTTTCGCTGTCCTTAACTGAGGATATCACCAGAGAGAAGGAGTATCTCCATGCATAAATATATGCTCATGTCAGCCATTTGCGCCGTTGCGCTCGGATTCACCGGATGTGGCGAAGAAGCGCCACAAGCACAACCTGCACCACAACCAGAACCAACTGTCAACGTTAGCGAGCCCGCAGCACCAGCACCTGCAGAGGCACCAACAACTGAAGCCGCACCTGATGCGGCTGCGAAAGCAGAAGTCGATGCAGCCACGACAGAGGCAAAAGCAGCTGCCGAAACGGCAACAAGTAATGCGGCAGCAGAAACAAATGCTGCTGCTGATAAAGCCGCTGCTGAAACGAATGCGGCAACAGAGGGTGCACCAGCTCCAGTCACAGAAGCTGTGAAAGAAGCTACAAATACGACAACTGATGCGACCAAGTCAGCAACCGATAGTGCGACAAAAGCTGCTGGCGATACGCTCAATAAAGTAAAAATCCCTGGGCAATAATTTATGTGAATCGCAAATCGGCGATTCAGTAAATTATAAAGCAACGACAAAGAACTCCGTTACGGATAGTAACGGAGTTCTTTGCGTTAAGAGTGGAAGCGCTTTTACCTATCAGGTTGGTGTTTTTCAGCAGCCTGCTAGAGGATGTGGTAAAACACACAATTGCATGACATTGATAATTTTGTACGTAGCACAGGTCATCTACATCATCAGTTTAATTATTATCATTAATAATTTAGATCTGCATTCTAAAGAGGTTTTTTATGATTCGCACGACAACCTTTATGGCTCAGCTTATCACGCTTATGAGCCTGTTGTTCTCAGTGTCGCTCAGTGCGGCATCGACGAGTGATCGCCCAAATTTTGTTTTTATTCTTGCTGATGATCTTGGATATGGCGATGTCAGCTGCTTGAATAATGAATCAAAAGTACAAACGCCTAATTTAGATGCTTTAGCACAAGGCGGTATGACGTTCACAGATGCACATAGCAACTCATCAGTGTGTACACCAACACGCTACGGTGTTCTTACTGGGCGTTATGCATGGCGTTCCCAACTAAAAAAAGGCGTGCTCAACGGTTATTCTCCGGCGCTCATCGAAGAAGGGCGCATGACCGTCGCATCTTTATTGCATGGCGCGGGCTATAAAACTGCCTGTATTGGCAAATGGCATCTCGGTATGAATTTTCAAAGAAATGATGATGTATGGGATTATTCGGCGAATATATTACGCGGTCCAAACACTCTCGGGTTTGATTATTTTTATGGTATTTCGGCATCGCTTGATATGCCACCATATTGTTACATCGAAAATGATACCATTCCGGATGTGCCAGCATCTTTAATAGATGCATCACCGTATCCAAAATATTGGCGCAATGGCCCCGCTACGCCTGGATTTATATTTGAAGACAGCTTACCACATCTGACGCAAAAAGCCGTCGCCTTTCTTGAGCAACAAAGTGATAAGCAGCCATTTTTTCTTTATTTACCATTACCATCTCCGCACAAACCGGTTGTGCCAAATAAACAATTTTCCGGTAAAACATTCGGCCCATATGGCGATTACGTAGCCGAAACAGATTGGTCGGTTGGTGAAATTATTAATGCACTTAAGAAAAAGGGGTTATTTGATAACACAGTGCTGTTATTTACCAGTGATAACGCATCCTTTGCCAGTGTTGAACAATATGATGTTATTCAACATGGTCATCAGCCCAATCGACCATTTCGTGGACAAAAGACCGATGCCTACGAAGGCGGGCATCACGTTGCTTATTTCGCTAGTTGGCCAGGAAAAATTACAGCTGGCAGTCGCTGCGATCAAACAATTTGCACGACGGATTTCCTCGCTACCGCCGCTGCGATAATTGGCAAACCGTTGCCGCAAGATGCGGGAGAGGACAGTTATAACTTATTGCCATTGTTTGATCAGTCACAGGGAGATAAACCATTACGAGAGGCTACCGTACACCATTCGGCGAGTGGACTTTTTGCGATTCGTAAAGGGAAGTGGAAATTAATTGATGGGCAGGGGAGTGGCGGCCGTACCAAAGTGCCGAAAACGGATCCCAATGTGCAATTATATGATATGGAAAAGGATATAAGTGAAACGACCAATCTCTACGAACAACATCCAGAAATTGTCGCAGAATTAAAAGCCTTGCTTGAAAAATACAAACAAGCAGACCGTAGTGTTGTTAGATAATAATATTATTTTGGAGCATCAGTCCGAAATGGAGATGCTGGTAAGCCTTCTTTGTTAAACAATGTGGCAGGGGGATTATTCGCCCAACCATAGCGGACATGCTTCGGTTCTTTGACGCTGTCCGCATAAACAATGACGCTATCACCATCAATCGTTGCGACTGCATGGGCAAATTTTCCATCATCGCCAGCAATAGCGAAGCCAGATAATTGTTCACCACGTTGTTCTAATCCACCACCGACACTGATGAAACGAACACGAGCCTTATCCCCTTCAATTAACAATTCTTTAAATTGCGGACCATCGCAGATCACTTTTTTCCCATAGGTTTTGCATAATGCCTGCAATGCTAAGCGGTGACCGACATCTTGTTTATTACGTGGATGAATATCTTTTGCTTCACCGATATCGGTTGTGACGGCAAGGCCTGTCTGGGGGGTTATTTGTGTCGTAAATAATTGTGCTTCGCGTAATTCTGCCCAACCAGATTGTACCGGTTCTTTAGTTTGATCCATAAAATTAGCGAGTTGCACAATATAGAATGGAAACTCACCAACTTGAAAGCGACT
>JAHEDF010000218.1 GCA_024641365.1 Planctomycetota bacterium
CCCTCTTAAGATCAAGTTGAGACCCCATTTTCGCTGGTCTGGGCTCGCTGGTTGGGGTGATGCGCATACATGTGAATAGGGCTGGGAAATGGAGTTGCTGGAGACCGGGTTCCAGGCTCAATAGCGCCATGACAGTACGGTGGACGTTTGGACGCGGAAAAAAGATGTGGGGACATGGAGCATTGCCATGCGCATAAAACCCCCGCCGCGTTTAGTGCATCATGCCGTGTGGGGACTGACGCGAACGCTACACGTACATGCATTCGGAATTGAAAATATACGCGCTGCAGCACGCATGAGCGTCACAGGAACATTTGTCGCGTGCCATTGGCATCAAAGTCTATTAAATATTTTAGCGCCGCATCACCACATGAAAATAGCTACTATGGCCAGTCGTTCACGCGATGGTGAAATCACCTCGAAATATTTAGAGTCCATTGGCATTCGCCCAGTGCGTGGTTCTAGTTCAAAAGGTGCTTCTGCCGCCGTCGCAGAAATTATGCGTGCATTAAAAGATGGTTGGAATGTTGCATTAAATTTAGATGGGCCACGCGGACCATTTAAAAATGTTAAACGTGGCGCAATTGAAATTGCTCGCCGATGCCAAGTGCCACTTATTCCCATCGCTGCACGCGCAACGCGTGAATATAGTTTTAAACGCAGTTGGGATAATTTTCGCGTACCATTGCCAGGCAGTGGTCTCGCCGTTTGTTATGGCGCTCCCATACTATATCCTTCTGAATCACCCGACTCGCATACAGCTGAAATTCGCCGTCGTGAATTAGCTACTATTTTACATGATCTAGAAGCTGAAGCCACGCGACGTGTTGGCCGTCGGGATTGTTATCCGCTTCCTGCACAAACTGAATGGATTAATAACCTGCGAGATATCGAGAACCACTCATGAGCCAACACCTTGCTGCATCCGCATTATTACAAGTGGCTATTCGCCGTCAGATCGTGTCCATGAAAGATGCGCTTGAATTACGCCATGTGTTTGTCGGCACGGAAAATGACACGGAAAAAATTCGCGAACAATTACAGCGATATGGTGAACAAGGACATCACGATATCTGCTCGGCGCTCATGCCATTATTACCAAGCGCGGAGCAACGAGTTATTGGCTCATACCAGTGTTTTGCTTTACTTGGTGATAATGCATACGGGCAAACATGGTTAGGTGCGCAAGACAGTAAACTAGTGGTACTTAAAAAATTGTCGCCGACCTTATTTACGGGCACACATGGCGAAGCAATTACGGGTGAAATTAATGTTTTAAAAAATGGTGATCAGCGGTATCTAGTACCGTATTATGACATACTCCATAATGAGGATGATAACTATACGCTCGTTCAAGGCTATCGCGCTGGGCGGAATTTAAGAGAAAGACAGTCATTAAAAGGTGATGCGTCTGAAGTGCGTATGCTGACCATTCTACGACATGCCGCAAAAGGTTTAGCACAATTACACAACATGAATCGCTGCCATGGTAACATGCAACCGAGCACTATTTTATTAGACAATGATGGGCGCGCAGCTTTAGTTGATTATTCCTTAGCGTGTGACGGCAATAAGCAACGACCTGGTTGGACACCACTCTTTTTACAACGTACTGAGTGGGCCGCACCTGAAGAAAGCGCCAATCCAGCAAGCACATCTGAAGCTGCCGATATTTATGCGCTTGGCTGTATTGGTTATTGGTTATTATCTGGTGAGCCACCGTTCCCAGGCACACC
The DNA here is from genome assembly GCA_024641365.1 of Planctomycetota bacterium. The sequence continues at coordinate 1,737 of JAHEDF010000218.1, forward strand.
CGAACGACAAACATTGCAACATGCGGGCGCAGAGCGTCCTGATGTGCGTACATTGGCTGCTGGTGTCAGCGAAATTACCGCAAAAACTTTATTAAAAGCGATGCAGGTCGAACCAGCAGAGCGTTACCCGCATGCACATGCTTTTATTCACAGTCTTGAGCGCAATTTAGATTTGTTAGCGCAGCCACAATTTGATACCGAAGCGCGTATACGTGGTGAATTATCTGGAGCACAAGCGGTCTCATCACTTATTTTACAAGAACCTGAATAAAATTTATTAAAGGACAGTCATGTCAGCAGCATCGTATGATCTTATAATTCAAGGCGGCACGATTATTAATCACATGGGCCGCACCAGTGGCGATATCGGTATTCGACAGGGTCGATTTGCGGCGTTTGGAGATTTATCTGGGGCGCATAGCGCTGAAACATTTGATGCACGAGGATTAACTATTTTACCTGGCGTAATTGATACGCAGGTCCATATGCGTGAGCCTGGTAACGAACACAAAGAGGATTTAGCCGCTGGCTCTGCTGGCGCAGCTTTGGGTGGTGTGGTTGGCGTATTTGAAATGCCGAATACCAAGCCCTCTACCACTACTGTCGCGGCTGTTCAGGATAAATTACAACGAGCAGCCAATCGTATGTGGGTTGATCACGCTTTTTATGTCGGTGGAAGCGCGGAAAATGCTGAGCAATTATCAGATCTAGAACGATTACCAGGCGTCTGCGGGGTAAAAGTGTTTATGGGGAGTTCGACTGGTAATTTATTAGTTGCCGATGATCCAACCTTAGAACGCATCATGAAAAATATTCGTCGTCGCATGTCGGTGCACTGTGAAGATGAACCACGATTAATTGAACGACGTTCGCTTATTCCAGAAACAGGTGCTACCGCACATCTGCATCCGATTTGGCGCGATGAAATTGTTGCTCTGACAGCTACCAAACGATTAGTGACCATGGCAAAACGATTAGGTAAACGAGTGCATGTATTGCACATCACCACCGCTGAAGAAATGGAATTTTTACGTGACTATCGTGATGTGGCGAGCGTCGAAGTATTAGTGAATCATTTAACGTTAAGCGCACCTGATTGTTATGATCGCTTAGGCACCTACGCACAAATGAATCCGCCAGTTCGTGACGAACACCATCGTTCCGCGTTATGGGCAGCTGTTAATGATGGCACGGTTGATATTCTCGCGACCGATCACGCGCCACATACGCGTGCAGAAAAAGATCAACCGTATCCAATGAGTCCTTCTGGTATGCCTGGCGTGCAAACCATGGTTGGAATCATGTTAGATCACGTACATCACGGACGTTTATCGTTGGAGCGGTTAATTGATCTCACCAGTGCTGGCCCACAGCGTTTATGGGGCATGGCTGGAAAAGGACGCATTGCCTGTGGGTATGATGCCGATTTAACCATCGTCGATCTACAAGCCAAACACACCATTACCGATGCGGAAATGGCAAATAAAAGTGGATGGACACCTTTTAACGGCCAAGCCGTGATGGGCTGGCCAGTTGCCACCATTATTCGTGGCACCACCGTTATGCGCGATGGACAACTTATCGGTAAACCAGACGGAAAACCAATTCATTTTACGGAATGCCTGTCACAATAATATTTTAATTATTAGCCGCAGACTTATTGTTCGGCGAATTTTATCCCAAGATATGTTTCCTAGATGGCATTTCACCTTCGCCTGGATAAGGCGTCTTGGCCCAGACACCGCTAGTGCGAATACGCGCATTGTATTGGCCCGAACATATTTGTGGTAAACGCAATTTGAAAACACTGCCATTCGTGCTGCTGCTATGCAACCACACTGTACCTCCTAATAGCTCAGCTAATTGGCGACATATATAAAGTCCTAAACCAGCTCCACCCGCAGCACGCGTAGTCGCATCAGCTGCTTGCCAAAAAGCTTGAAATAAGCTGTCTTCTTCTTCCTCGGTAATTCCACAGCCGGTATCAGAGATAGTAAATTCAATCGTTTCCGTTTGATATTCTAAACAAACGTCGACTTTTCCTTTTTCGGTAAATTTAACCGCGTTGCCAACTAAATTATCGAGCATCTGCCGTAAACGCAGAGGATCGCATACGCAGCCAGTCGGCGTACCTTTGGTTGATAAGCGCACAAATTTTAAACCGCGCACACCAGCACGTTCCTTCCAACTGCGCGCTACTAAATCCAATACCTGTTCTGGATCGACTTTAACCGGGCGAATATCCAAGGTTCGTGATTCGATACGGGAAAAATCCAGAATGTCATTAATTATTGCCAGCAATGAATGCGATGAGTCACTAATAAGTTGCAAATATTTTTGCGTCTGTGGGCTGTTGTCACCTTGTTCGAGCTGTAATAATTCGCAAAAGCCTATAATGCCAGTAAGCGGCGTACGGAGCTCATGACTAGTAATCGCCATAAATGCTGACTTGGCGCGGTTCGAGGATTCTGCTTCTGATTTTGCCTGAGCCAGTGCCTGTAAATGTTGTAAACGACGCGTGTCGTCATGAGCGGTTACTAATACCACTTGTTCATTGCTGAGGCGATGCGAACGCATGGATACTGAAACGGGATGATTACCACCAGACTGATGTAAATGCCATGCATTATAGCGATAGGCCCCCTGCTTGGTCACTTGAGCCAAACGTTTAACTAAATCGCCCGTCGCAAGCGGTTCTATATTTTGATAGGTGGCATCACAACGCTTTTCAATATCCGCTAAATTAATGCCGACCATTGTCCCATTATCGTAGCCGCGTTCTCGTTCACAAAATTCATTCGCATAACGAATATTGCCTGACAAATCGATGACCATAAATGCTTCGTTACTATGCGCTAAGAAACTGGCTTCCTCTGCTAATTGCGCACGCAAACGTAATTCAGCGCTATTATCAACAATGAGCCACAACAGGCCACCATCTGAATTTTCTTGCGCCTCCACTTCCAACAAACGTCCGCCAATTGGGACGACCATCTTTTGTTTTGGTTTTAAATGTGCCAAGCTCGTACAACTCTCACCAAGACGCACAATTAATGCTTTGCGTAATTCACCTTGCGGCATGGGACAATCAAATAAACGCCGCACTAACGCATTTGCATACGCTAACCGATCATCGGCTGTGAATACACACATGCCAACCGGAATACGTTCGATAATATCATCGGGTATAATAACCGAAGATTTCGCCATGCTAGTATGATGGGGCTCCATTTGCGAATTCCAGCGCTGAGCGGATATGCAGGTGATCTTTATCGTTATCCAGCGTAGGTTTTATCCGTTGTTTTGCGCCGATGCGTTCGCTAATCCTGGTAAAAAACGCAGATTTCTTTGGTTTTTTATGATTTTGTTAATCGATGTCGTTCATCTCTACTGTGTGTCATTTAGTATTCGCGACTGCCCATCTAGCGTGCCTATGAATGCCTACCGATCTGAGCTGCGGCTTCATAACAGCCATATTATACGGTGTTTGATAGCCCTATAAACTGTGCCGAACTATGCTTTTTCCAACCTGACAATCAGGATTCGTTTTATTGACAATCAGCATCAAAAGCATTCACACGTTTATTTACTCGTAATAATAACCTGCCATCTATTTTCTCTTTCGCACAACATCGGCAAATTAAACAATAATAATAAGAGTCTACTTGCTGGCCAGCGAAAGTACCGCTGCACACAACGCACCCATTAAATCTGCGCGGTCATCAAAATACTGCACCTCTTCGTCGCTCAGTAATGCCTGCACACTTCCGCACAGACTATTTGCAACTACGTAATCGGCACCGACACGTTCACGTAAAGCGGTAGCTGCTTTAATAACTGTATTTTTATCCTGATATTTAAAACCGACTAACGGTCCTTTATGGCCCCATGCACGCAGCTGATCTATTACTTTTGTAGCAGGTTCTAATTTAACGGTCACTTCACTAGCTCCAGATGGCATTTTATCACCACGTGCTAAGTGAATATTCTTTTTACCTATTTGGTAAGTCGTTTCTTTTAATTGATAGTCATTAATTGCTGCGGATAAAACAATTACACCAGTCGGATGAAAATCGATCCAGTTACGAAGACTCTTTTCTAATTCGTAACGATCATTAAAACGACGTGCTAATACTGATGGATTCGCATCGGTTCCAAGTAATAATGTCGATGCACATTGTTTTGCATGTAAATATTCATGTAATGCGGTGGCGGTATTGCCGCTGGCGGCAACGGTCAAATAACGAACGGCGTCAATGCGCACTCGTGGTGCACCGCCAACTAACAAGACATCACGCATAGGTGTTACGTTGTCTAAAATATTTGACTAAACGCAACTCATCCTGGTACGGGCGTCAGTACTGTGACCACTACATATGATTCGCGGTATCCCGTGGCATAACAGCAGTAATCATAATTGGTATAATACCAGGTACGATATCGTATGGTGTATTGACCAGCTATGCCTGGGGTAAATTGAGCAGTAAATCCATTATCTTGTAATACATATGGACCGGCAGCATTCACCACTGACCAATCATGTGCCGTTAAATAAAGTGACACGTTATCAGTCGCATAACTAGCCGATAACGTCGTGGCCATTCCTGTATAGGTTGGTGTCGGTGCAGCACTCGTGTTAACAGTAATCGTGTAATTATAGCCGCTGACATAATATGAACAGCCACCTAAAATAAAAATACATGCTACTAATCCACATAGCGACAAGCGCAGCTGACGTGTTGATGTTATGACCATGTCCCCTCCTCGCTGCTTGTAGATTATCGTCAAGGTTACGGTTATTTTTATCGTTCCAATCAAGACTTGGGAGACATTGTGCATATGATTGCGTTATCACGCCAGATCGCACAGTGCTGACATGAAATCGATCTGTGTTTTTTGCGGTTCATCGACAGGTAACCAACC
>JAHEDF010000219.1 GCA_024641365.1 Planctomycetota bacterium
GAACAGTTAGCGATTTGGGCAGAACGTGCAGGTGTTGATATCATTAAAACACACGATGGGGGCGATGCCGCCGCAGTAGCATTTGATGCCGTGGCAGCCGCCGAAGCGCGCAGCGCTGATTTAGTATTAATTGATACAGCTGGTCGCTTACACAACAAAGAACATTTAATGCGTGAATTAGAAAAAATTCGCCGTGTTATTCAAAAACGTGTCCCAGAAGCACCACATGAAACCTTGCTGGTGCTTGACGCCACCGCTGGGCAAAATGCTATTCAGCAAGCAAAAGTATTTGGCTCTGCCATGGGTGTAACCGGTTTAGTATTAACCAAACTGGACGGCACTGCTAAAGGTGGGGTCACCATTACCATTCGTCGTGAATTAAAATTGCCGGTACGGTTTATTGGTGTAGGCGAAAAAATTGATGATTTGCAACCGTTTGATCCAGATGCCTTTATTGAAGCGATCTTCAGCGCCTAATCACCCAATCAGGGATCAATTATATCGGTGCTAGGCACCATATCCGCCAAGCAAGTAAAACAGCGGCATTTCGGACCCATGTTTTTGTATGAGATTGCCCATTTTATGCAGGTATGCGTGCATCTCGCCTGGTATCTTGAAGGTATCCTTCAATTGCTCCGACAGGTTGTTTCTTATCCTTCGTCGTAATCACCAGAATCAGGGGGTTCTATGCGTGTCGCATTCCTACAGAGTTTGAGTATCGCTGCTTTATCACTGTCCTGTTCTCTCGCCGCAGTCGCTGCTCAAAGTGGTTACCAAACAATTCTTAATCCCGAAAATCGTCCAATGCTGGGTGTGCAAATGACACCCGTACCGATGTCAGTACAAGAGCAGCAAGGTTTAGCGCCAAGCCAAGGTGTGTATGTCCAAAGTGTTTATGGTGGTACTGCCGCACAGACCATGGGACTGCGGCCAGGTGATGTAATTACCGGTATTAATGGTGCGCCAATTACGGGCATGACAGATTTACGCAATGAAGTATCGCTCAATCAAGTTGGCGATCCCGTTGAAGTAACTATTGTGCGTGGTGGCCAAGAACAATCGACCATTGGTCAATTTCAGCCGTGGCCCGCGAATATTCCTTACGATCCAATTGATCCAGCGATGGAAGATCGTTTCCGCGAATGGCAAGAACGCCGCTTAGCACAAACCCAAGATGAAGTTGATAAATTACGTGATCAAACCGCACGCATGATGAAAGACTTAGCGGAAGCAGAAAATGACACGCAGCAGCCAAATATTTTTGGCATAACTGATCGTGAGCCAGCTGGTCCAGATGGCATAGCATTAGCATGGCGTTTTCACTATGGCATTGGGTTAATTCCGAACGAGAAAAAAAATGCAGGTGAAGCAGCAGTCGAAGTGAGCACTGTTACGCCGGAGTCCAATAATAACGCCAACGATGTAGCCGCTGCGATATCAACTCGTACATGGCGATTTGATTGGCAATTAATCAGTAATCGTCCCCCACAGGAACCGCTCTAATGCGTCATTTGGCTTATTTAATTATTAGCGTTCTTTTTTTAGGAGCGATAGTTTCATCATTACAAGCAGCAGATGCAACGACGCCAAATGTGGTGACCGCTGCGCCAAAACCGTTTTTAGGCGTCAATGTTGACGAAAATGCCGCTAGTTTTGATCCGAATCAGGGCTTACCAGTAACCGCTGTTATTCCAGGAAGCACAGCAGCGGGAATCGGTATTATGGTCGGTGATTTATTAAAAGCATTTAATAAACAGCCATTACGTTCTCAGGCTGATCTCGCTCGTGCAATTATGAGCACAAAAGTAGGCGATCAAATTACCGTCGACTTAATGCGTAAAAATGGTGATGCCTACGAAACGAAATCATTTACTGGCGTTATCTCTGTTCGTCCTCAAGTTAAAAGTATTAATAGAGATTTAGCTACCCTGCGTCAAGAAATGTTGGAGTTGCGTCGTAAACAGGAATCCTACAAACAAGAACAATTATCATTGGCGGACATGTTGAAAATGCTCAAAGAAATTGAAGATAACATGCCAGCCGCGGTTGCTGAATTTAAGAAACAATATCCTAATGGTGAATTTAATATTCAAATTAAAATAGATATTATCTCTGATAAAAAAGCCAAAGATCCAATTACTATCGGTAATCAACCAGGTGCACAATTAAATGGTGAGAATGTTAATTTACCTGTTGAAGTTCCCGCAAACAAACCGTGAAACCAGTTGCCTTTGAGCGACCAGCGTGGTGGGATGACCTACGAGCTGGTGCTGCGTGTTTTGATGCCGGAAAATATTGGCACGCGCATGAACATTGGGAACACGCGTGGAAAACGCACCTCACCCTGCATCGTCATTATTTAAAAGGTTTAATTCAATTTACTGCCGCCTGTTACCATGTGCAGCGCACTAATTATTCGGCGGCACGCCGTTTGCTCGAATTAGGACCGTCGCACCTCTATGAAAATCACCCGTTATCTTGGCCCTTGGACACAGCGCATATATTGGCCGTAGCAGCGGCAATGTCTGCTGCCATTGAGCGCAAAAAGCGAGTTATGCTGCCAACATTAGGACTCGTTCATATGATTGATGCATGGGAGCAAGATCACTGGGGTAACGTGAGCGCGTAAGAGCAAATCATTATGCAACAATGGGTTACGGTAAGAATTGTGATAAACTGGTCTGCGGTCATTTTTTATAGGGCCAAACGGACCGAAGAAAAAAATACTGGACAATGACCACAAGTCCTAAACGCAACTCAAGTATGGACATAGGGATAGGTCTAATAAGGCCGTAAAATTTTTGCTTGAATTTCAAAAAATGTTAGTATGCTGCGTTGCGCAAAATTTGAGCGTGCCGTACTCGGCTTTTGGCAGCATCTACCTGGGCGGTCGCCCACGACTGGTGAGCCAGCTCAACCACCTCTACTAAGGAGTCATCATGCGCATCGCCGTCCGAGCCACTGAGGAAGCCATCATTCGCCTCCTACGCGCCGGTCACCCATTGCCTGGTGACATTGTCGACCGTGAATTGGAAACCCGTTTACCCGTTTTCCAAAGTGTCGAAGCTGTACCTGTCAAAAATTATGGCCTTGAAGGTCCTGGCCGCATCGTCGTTGCTCGTGGGCGTAAAGACGTGTGGTTTGTCGATATTAAGCGTCGTTCGTCGAAATTCTCCTCGAAAGAAGGCGAATCATTCATCGAAATGCGTGATAAATTACAACAACGCTACCCAGGACAAAAAGTCACGGGTTGGTTAGTGACCACTGCTGATGTCGACAATAAAGCAAAAACCTTTATTGCAGAACAAGGCTGCTTCGCCACCGCGGGTGCTGCAAAGCGCTAATAACGTTTAGTAAGCGTTACCTACAAAACCGAGTAAGCATTTGCTTACTCGGTTTTTTTGTGCTTTATTAAATAAAACAAACTTCCTTCTCTAATCATACTAATTCCGCCTCAAATCATCCGTAATGGCAACAGATTAACATGGAGAACCAGAGAACCGAAGAGGAAAGCTGTGCTTTTTTTCAATAACCACAGGATTTCCACCTTGGTATTTCTCCGTTTCTCCGGTCCTCCATGTAAGTGTCTTATTATTTAGGATATAGTGAGCCGTAATTGGTATCAGCACGTGCGTTAATAGCATAATAAGAAGGTGAAACGCCCATTTCTTTTTTGAATTGTTTTGAAAAGGTAAAAACGTCAGCATAGCCCAACAAATCACTAATGTGTGTTATGGAAAATTCGTCATTTTTTAATAATTGACATGCTTTATTTATGCGCTGTTTAATAAACCACGCACCAGGAGAAAGACCCGTGCGTTGTTTAAAGAGACGGCGAAAATGAATATAACTCATATGTAATGAAGTCGCTATATCAGGAATATGAATAGACGTATGAACATGTAATTGCATTTGTCGTTGTGCTTCTGAAATAATATCACTATCTTGTTGAGGCGGTTTAGAAGATTTATGTAAATCAACAATTAAATCTTTCATGCGCCATAAACAATAGTTTGGATCATGTTTATGTTGAAGACAGTCGCGTAGGCAGTGATCATATTTGGCAAAGGCTTTATTATTACGCATATGTAAAACGGGTTGCGGCATTATCAGCCCACGTTCTGCTAGCAGCGCATAGAGGGAAGCTGGAACTTTTACAAAAAATTGGCTATTATTATCGCTATCAAAAATTTGCGCATGTGAACGTCCAGGAAAACGTTGCATAATGTCACCCTGATTAATGACATGTGTTTTACCAGTATCTTCTTCAAGATAAGTCCCGTGTCCGGACGTTACTAATACCATAACGTAATCATCTATAATAAAATTGCGCCGCTCCTTCTTTAACGCAGTATTGGCAATGCATAACACATGGTCAGGGCTTAAAATACGAGGATTGGTTTCAGCCATAAAGATTTTCCTGCTATGATCATATTTGACATATTAATGGATCACTTTCAACATTGGTATCGGATAGGCCGGTCTCTACATTGAGCACGCTTACGGTCACAGAGAAGGATGTTTATATGACAAATGACTACGCATTAAAAATAACTAGGGAGTGTTCGAATTCATCTTTAACCAGCATCTGCTTAGAAAAAGTCAATCGAACAATCGTGGCGTTAGCCTTAAGTTGTATCGCTGTTTCATCCATACAAGCGGCGGAAAAAAATATAATTTTTATAATTACTGATGACGAAAGTCCAACCCTTGGTTGTTATGGTGATAAAGTGGCGGTGACGCCCAACATCGACGCAATCGCAAAAGATGGCACCCTTTTTGTAAATGCCTATGCAACAACCGCGAGTTGTAGTGCTAGTCGTTCCGTGGTGATGTCTGGGACGCACAATCATAAAAATGGACAGTACGGCCACACCCATCATTTTCATAAATTTTCATCGTACCCCGATGTAATTTCCCTCGCTATGCCACGGGTATTAGCCAATGAGGGTTATCGTACCGCGCAAATTGGGAAATATCATGTGGCCCCAGAAGCGGTATTCCACTTTGAAACGTATTTAAAGGGCAATTCTCGTAGTCCGGTTGAAATGGCCAATGCCTGTGAGTCCTTTATCAAAGAAAAAAGTGAAAAACCATTTTTTCTCTATTTTGCAACATCAGACCCACACCGTGGTGGTGGCGAAGATAAAAATTTCCCGGGTGAATTGAAACCAGATTTATTCGGTAACAAACCAAATAAAGGTGCTTATCCTGGTATTACAGAAGTGTTCTATGATATGGCCACAGTACCTATTCCGTACTTCTTACCAGATACACCAGAATGCCGCTCAGAATTAGTGCAATATTACCAATCCGTATCGCGCGTAGATCAGGGCATCGGACGACTGGTAACCATATTACAAGAAGCCGGCCTTTATGATAAAACGATGATTGTATTTACTTCAGATCACGGCATGGCATTTCCGGGTGGCAAGACAACGGTTTTTGAAGGCGGATTAAAGGTGCCTTTTGTGGTAAGAAATCCCTACGAATCAAATCGCGGTATTGTCTCGAAAGCGTTATTATCGCACGTCGATATTACGCCATCACTGCTTGATTTTGCTGGAGGTTTAGACCCTGCGAGCAATGGACCAAAGAAGTGGGTTGATCCAAAAACTGTCTGGAAAGACCAAGAATTTTACGGCAAAGAAAATCTCAACGGGGGTAATAAATTTAAAAGCTATCAAGGAAAATCATGGTTATCAGCGCTCGGTAAACCAGATGATGACACAAGAAATGTAATTTTTGGTTCGCATACATTCCACGAAATACAAATGTATTATCCGATGCGTACGATTCGTGATAGAAAATACAAATTAATTTGGAATATCGCCTATCAATTACCATATCCATTTGCTTCTGATTTGTGGAGTGCCTCAACGTGGCAAGCGCAATTAGCAAAAGGTAAAGACGCAAATTACGGACAAAAAACCGTCGATCAGTATATTAATCGCCCAAGGTTTGAGTTGTATGACATGGAAAACGATCCGTATGAAGCCCGTAATTTAGCGCTTGAACCGCAATATGCCGAAACGCTAAAAATTTATCAAGAAAAGCTAAAAGCTTTCCAGAAAGAAAGTGACGATCCGTGGATCTTAAAATGGCAATATGAGTAGAATTACGTTGTAATTTTTGCTTTATTTATCCATGATTATGGATAGAATTACTTCCCATGACTAAAGATGGTAAATTATGTGATGATAGTTCCCCAGACGAACAATTTATTGAGTCAATCGCCGTTGGTGGAAAGCTTTTTGATACGTTAGACATGCCAATAACGTCCGTAAGTCAAAATGATATTGAGACAAAAAAGATTATAAGATATCAACCGACCGCGATTAATTTATTAATAAAAGAAATGATTGATAAATATTCAGGCCATTAGTAACGGTCTGTTACTGTACTTATTGTATATGTATAGATTTACCTTGTCGTCATTTCTCATACCAATTCCGGCTCACTATATCCTAAATAACAATCAACTTACATGGAGGACCGGAGAAACGGAGAAATACTAAAGTGGAAATCTTGTGGTTATTGAAAAAAGCACAGCTTTTCTCTTCGGTTCTCTGGTTCTCCATGTTAATTTGTTGCCGTTACGGATGATTTGAGGCGGAATTAGTATCAATAGTTGGAATAAGTAATGCCTGGGCTAA
>JAHEDF010000220.1 GCA_024641365.1 Planctomycetota bacterium
ATGTTTAGCAATCAATCTTCCGTCTGTGTTGCTGCGCTTTTATTCGCTAGTATGACGCTGCCAGTATGTGCATTAGAAACGGTGACCTCTGACGCTCAGGCGAAACCTAATATTATTTTTATTCTCGCTGATGATTTGGGTTATGGCGATGTCGGCTGTTATGGAGCTGATGATCTAAAGACACCTCATATCGATTCATTGGCACGTGATGGATTAAAATTTAACAGTTTCTATGTGCATCAACGATGTTCGCCAACGCGCTTAGCATTTATGACGGGAAGCTACGCCCATCGCGCCGGAACAACGAAGGTCATTTATCCACGTGATTTAATGGGCATTAATCCCGATGAAATTACCACGCCAGAGTTACTAAAAAAGGGTGGCTACACCTGCGGTCTGGTTGGCAAATGGCATTTGGGAGATTGGGAATTATTTCATCCACTCCATCATGGTTTTGATTATTTTATGGGCGCCTGGCACGTAATGTCAGAAGAGGCAGCTAAAAAAATTGAAGGAGGAGAACCAGGTGAAGAAGGCGGTTCCTTGGTTGAGAATCGAACCATTATTGAAGCGAATTACAAAAAGAATGGGGAAACTGAGCACAAGGAAGTGGATGGCGCCTTACGTTTTTTAGAAAAAAATAAAGATAAACCATTTATGCTCTATTATGCAAGTCGCATTACGCATAGTAAATGGATTCCGAGTCCTGCTTTTGTCGGGAGCTCTAAACGTCCAAATAAATACGGCGATGTGGTGCAAGAATTAGACTTTCAGGTTGGTCGTATTTTGAAAAAGGTAGATGAGCTGGGACTGACTAACAACACGTTGATCATATTTGCCTCAGATAATGGTGCACCACTCAATAATGAAGGCCCATCAAATGCGCCTTTACGAGATGGGAAATGGACAGATTTCGAAGGTGGCATTCGAGTTCCTTGCATTATGCGTTGGCCAGGGCGCATCGCTCCAGGAACAACCACAGAACAGATGTCATTTATTGCTGATTTATTGCCAACATTCTGTGCAATAGCAGATGTGCAACCACCACAGGACCGCGTTATTGATGGCATTAATATTTTACCCGTCATGTTAGGATCGGCTAATTTACCCCAACCCCGTGAACATATTATTATGAACAATAGTGTAATCCGTAGCGGTGATTGGAAATTATTTTTAAAATTTCAAAAGCCTGGCGGACATAGTAAAGGTCACGATGACCGTAAGCCGGCACCAGAAGGTGCCTTATTTAATGTGAAAACTGATCCAGGTGAAAAAAATAATGTTGCTGCTGATCATCCAGATATCATTAAAAAACTTCGTTCCATCGCAGCGGATTTTGACAAAGAATTATCAGCGCATTCACGACCAATTGGCCGCGTACAATAACCGTGTTATGTCATTTTACCTTTACATATATTACAGGTAAAATTTTGGTTCAATTTAGCGAATAAATGCCTATATTTACCACACGGTTCTAAGTCCATAATTTACCGTAACCGAAAAAGTAAAAAATATGATCGTTACAAAATAGACGTTCTGGATATATTATAACATGGCTACTGTGTAACAGTATGTAGAAAATACGCCGATTACATTGCGGGGCACCATGGATAAAACGTGTTTTATTTTACTGGCAATGTGTTGTTCAATAGGAGGTGGTTTTGCAGAGCAATCGCAGACGCCGTCTCGACCAAATATCATCATTATATTAGTCGATGACCAAGGCTATTATGATTTAGGGTGTTATGGTGCTGAAGAAGTGGTGACAAAAAATATAGATGCCATGGCCAGCACAGGAATTAAATATACCGATTATTACGCTGCCGCACCTATTTGTAGTCCTTCACGAGCAGGTTTATTAACTGGTTGCTATCCGCGACGAGTAGGATTAGCGACATGGGTTCAGCGGGCGGATTCGCAAATTGGACTCCATCAAGATGAGCGCACCATTGCCGAATTATTTCATTCGTATGGCTATAAAACGGCCTGCATTGGCAAATGGCACTTGGGTGATCACGAATCGTTTCGCCCACTACAACAAGGATTTGATCATTATTTTGGTTTACTCCATAATTTAGATCCAGTTGAGACCATGTTCTTTGATGAGGAAGGTGGCGTGCCACTCATACGCAATGACGACGTCGTAAAACGTCCAGCTGACCCCGCAGAATTGACACGGCTTTATACGGATGAGGCCATTACATTTATTAAAAATAATAAGAGCGCACCATTTTTTATTTATTTACCACATACGATGTTGCACAACCCATTGGGTGTGAGTCCGGAATTTAAAAATAGCTCACAGTGGGGCGAATACGGCGACGCTATTCAAGAAATGGATTTTCATGTTGGTCGCTTAATGGAGACCCTAGAATCAGAGCAACTCGACCAAAATACCATTGTGGTTTATGTGTCCGATAATGGACGTGGGCCTGGACGTACTGAAAAACAGCCAATTCGTGGCAGAAAACTCAGCACCTATGAAGGTGGTATTCGTGTGCCGTGCATTGTGTGGGGCCCAGGGCTCGGCATTAAGCCGCAGACGTCAAGTGCCATCACGCATGCCATGGATTTATATCCGACGCTGGCTTCTATGGCTAATATTAGCATTCCGCGCGATCGCATTATTGATGGCCGGGATATGTCGCCCATATGGAAAGGGCAGTGCCGCGATATAGCTGAGTTACAAAACCACACAGCATTAAACGCAGACCTGATTAATTTACGACCATGGCATCCGCCACGTGAATGGGCATCAGATATTAGTCGTGATGATTACTACAATGCATTTTTTTATCATGGCAGCCAAGGAGCCTTAGCAGCGGTACGATCTAGAAATTTAAAACTTTATTTGAATCCTGATTTGCAAGTATTTGATTTGGAAAAAGATCCCGGAGAAACAAAACCGATACGTGATCCACGCATGAAAAGCTTGCGTGGTATGGCTGTGTTATTTCAAGAAGAAATGAGCGGATATCAACGACAGGCTGGGAAAAATGCTCTTGCTCACATGGGTAATGATCACGTTACTAAACCAGATAAAGCGGATAAATTACTGGTCGATGCATATAAAGATATCATGTACGCAAAAAATGAAGATAAAGAAGTGCTTCTTGATTTATATAAACCAAAAATAGCAAACGGAAAATTACCAGCGATTTTATGTATACATGGCGGTGGGTGGAAGTCGGGTAGTAAGGAAAATATGGGGCGTCTTGCAGAAAAATACGCAGCGCATGGTTTTGTGGCGGTATCCATAAATTATCGTTTGACGGATGAGGCGAAATTTCCAGCAAATATTCACGACTGTAAAGCCGCAGTTCGTTGGTTACGGGCTCATGCTGATCAGTATGGCATTGATAGCAGCAGAATCGCTGCAACGGGACATTCTGCTGGTGGACATTTAGCTGCGTTATTAGCCGCGTCTTACGGTATTGCAGATTTAGAAGGCAATGGTGGTCATGCTGAATTTAGTAGCCAGGTGCAAGTCGCGGTACCCACCGGTGCGCAAACCAATTTTTTATCACAACGCATTATTGATATGTCTGAAGATCCGCAGGGAAATGGACTCTATCCAAAATATTTAGGGGGTCCGTATTCAACGCATGCCGATCTCTATAAAGCCGCCTCGCCTATAACCTATTTAGATAAATCAGATCCACCCATGTTATTTATCAGCGGCGAAAATGACAACGAGGATACACGTGCTGTTTTGTTTCGAGCAAAGATGACCGAATTAGGCATTCCTTCAAATTACCACATGATCCGTGGAGCTCCACATAGCTTTATGAAGCAACAAACTTTTTACGACGATGCCTTCCGTGTGTCGCTAAATTTTCTAACAATTCATTTACAAGAATAGTCGAATTAATTTATATGGTTAAACTGCTTAAATGGTGAACGGGAAGGTATGTAAAATTAACGTAAGCGCTATTTTAAAGTCGGCTTATTTATCATGCTTTTTACCACGAGGCCGATGATTATACCAAATATCAACATGCCCCAGAACAACAATGGTGTCGAGATTTCTTCTAGTCCGCTGCGTAAATTCATGCCAAAAATTGAAGCAATTGCCGATAGCGGTAAAAATAAGGCTGCCATTAAATTAAGTTTATGACCTGCGCGGGCGAGTTGTTCGGAAGCGTGCGCCATTTCTTCACCTTGTCGCGCAATGGTAAAATTTAAGCCATTGGTGGCATCTGCGTATAATAATTCACAGGCGCGCTCTAAGGCGGCGGCTCGATCACGCACAATAATTAATTCACGTTCACTGGGAACGAGTTCTCGTGCTTCTTGCAAGGCTTTACTTAAATTGCGAACGGTACGCTGAAGCGGTGTTAATTGTTTGAGAATGGTAAAATAGTCGCGTGCATCATCGGCCTGTGGAATGAGTTCCTCTAATTTATCAATGCGAGTGGAAAAATCTTTTATGTGTCGCAACAAGGCTTGTTCACCAGCGCCGAGTGCGGATGAATCCCATACATCCTGGGGATTGCGCCAAAATAGACGGCCTTTGCGCTCGGGATCATCGGTTTGTGGTGGTTCGTGAAGAACTAATAATAAATGGCCATCATGAAACATGGCGCGTTGACGACCAACTTCATCACCTAAACGGTGTCGAATTTTTTCCGGTAAGGTCCAGTCGCGTGGAATAAGGTCCATAAATTATCTCCGCATAGGTGCTGTATATATTCCTATGCGATTCACGTTCTAAACAAGTTCGCGTCGCACTAATACCAGAAACGCACACCAAGCAGTGGGCCATCCAATGTGGCGCTGCCTATCTTCGTATAATGCCAACCAGCATATCCTTCCCACTGTCGCCACATCGCGCCAGCGGTTAGGCGCGTAATCATGACATCGGTATCAATAACGCTGCCATACGTAAAAGCGCCTTCAATGACGCACGGCGAAAAGGGAAAGGCAAGCGCGTTGGCCATAACCGCTCCGCCAGATTCGGTGCCAATATTATCATGATAAATAAGTGCGCCTGCACCAATATTTACCCGTAAATAAGGGACCGTGACGATTGCTAATTCACAGTCAATTGTGCCAATATTTAAAGTGTCATAAGTTCCATTGGTGCGTTCTTCAAAATAACGCTGCCAATCACTGCGAATAGAAAATGCAGAAAAAGAAACGTGTCCACCAGCGGAATAACGCTGTAAATTATCTTCTATTATACAACCTTCTGCATATAATGCGCCACCAACAACTGAATTTTCACGCTGTAAATCCACGGGTGCATAGTAACCAGGATAATTATTATAATAGGGATATGACGTACTTCCGACAAGCGCGTTTGGGTTATCTTTTCCCCAAACGAAACAGAGGTGACCAATATCAGCTAGCATATCAAAAAAACCAAAATCATCATCATCGTTGTTGTAATTGCTGTAATTGTTATTCGATGTATGAGATGTAGTGCCAGTATTCGAATTAGATGGTTTTGGCGGATCGCTACGCACCTCTTTTTTTGCGCGCTCCAATTTACCATCTTCCGCCAGTAATGGCAGACCACAGCCAGAAAAAATAATTAAAATCAGGACACGCATGCAACTAGTCTGTCGTCTAGCTGCATGAAGTCTACGTAATTATGGAGCGCGCGTGTACGTTTGTGGCACATTGACATGCACCTACCGTTGCGATCAATAGTACTGGAAATGTTTGTCCGCCAGTCGGCTTATTTCATATTATTAAATAATGGTCCCATTAACGACGCGAGGTCTGATCCACCCATTAATTTTTGAATTTGTTGATCAGGGCTGGTACCAAATCGAGCTGTGTACTGCTTGAGCGCATCATTCATCGCGACCATCACCAAATCTTCTAACATGCTGGGATCATCAGTGGCCGCCGCTGCTGCTGCAGGTGCAATGGTGACGCCAGTAATGGTCAAATCGCCTTTGAGGCGAATGGTCACGGCGCCGCCGCTCGCCTTGCCTTCGAATAATGCCTCGGCGCGTTCCTGTTCGGCCTTTTTCATGGTGTCTTGAATGGGGCCGAGGCTGCGCATGAGGTTGTCGAGATCCATTGGATGTTCCTAATAATGAAGGTGGGGTGGTGGGTGTATTGTTTGTTGAGACGTCTGGAAGTCCGGAAGTCTGGAAACTCTTCTTTGCCCACAAGTTGGTAAAAGTTGGTAAAGGTCCGGACTTCCGGACTTCCGGACTAAAAGACATAAACATATATATAAAAATAACTTACATAACGAAATGAACATCGCCCGCCCAGAAAGTGCTTAAATACTCAACAACCGCTAATTGTTTACCCAATTTACATTTCGATTGGCACGATACCCATGTCAGCTCGCTTGAAACGACTTGGGAGAGACTATGTCCATACTTACGCCCCTTATGCGCGGTGCCGTTTTAACCATAGGCACCGGCCTAGCAGCTTGTGCGGAAGAAGCCGTTGCGGCAGCTACTGAAGCAGCTGCGGCAGCACCAACTTTTAATACTGGTGATACGGCCTGGGTATTAACCTCTGCCGTATTAGTCCTTTTCATGACTGTCCCTGGATTGGCTTTATTTTATGGTGGATTGGTTCGCACAAAAAATGCACTGAGTGTGGTGGCGCAATGTTTTACCATCGCCTGTTTAGTGACAGTCATTTGGACGGTTTATGGATATA
>JAHEDF010000221.1 GCA_024641365.1 Planctomycetota bacterium
TCATAAAATTCCTCAAGTTGGTATCGTTGTCATTGAAGACGATGTTGAAATCGGCGCTAATTCGTGTTTAGACCGTGCTCGTTTTGGTAGTACACGCATTGGTAAGGGTACAAAAATAGATAACCTCGTGCAAGTTGCTCACAATGTCGAAACAGGTCATCACTGTATTATTGTCGCGCAAGTTGGCGTGGCTGGCTCAACTAAATTAGGAAATTATGTGACCTTGGCTGGCCAAGCAGGTATTAGCGGACACATTACTATCGGCGATCACGCCATCGTGACCGGTAAAGCCGGCGTATCGAAAAGTATTCCTCCGCGTTTGGTCGTGCGTGGTTCGCCTGCGCAAGAAATTAAATCTGCCCAAGCACAAGAAGTTGCCGTACGACGCTTACCTGCTACACAGGCAACGGTAAAAGATTTACTCGTGCGCGTTGCAGAATTAGAAAAACGATTAAATGCATTAGCAAATCCGCCAGGAAATAATGCATGAGTGCCCAACGCACCATCGCAAAACCAGCTCACGTCGTTGGCATCGGTTTACACTCCGGTGAAACCTGCCATGTCACCTTCAAACCAGCGCCACCGGATACTGGCATGGTTTTTGTGCGCACTGATTTACCAGGCAAGCCGTCAATAACTGCGCATCCATCACGTTTGTGTCAACGCATGCGGCGCACGGCAATTGCTGACATGGTTGGTGATGTTGAAGTTGAAGTCCATACCACTGAACATTTTTTATCTGCCTGTGTTGGTCTCGGAGTCGATAATTTAATTATCGAATTAGATGCCGTCGAGCTACCTGGTTTAGATGGTTCAGCTTTAGATTTTGCCACGTGCTTACGCGACGCTGGACTTGTTGATCAAGTCAGTGCGCGTCGTCATTTTGATGTCACTGAACCAATTTCTATTAGTGATGGGAAAAGTTCAATTATCGCCTTGCCACATGCAGATGGATTAAAAATTACCTATACGTTAGATGATCACGGTGGTGCATTAGGTGGTGCACAAGTTGTCGAAGTAGAATTAACCGAAGAATCATTTATCGAAAAAATAGCTCCCGCCCGGACTTTTTGTTTAGCAAAAGAAGTTGAGATGTTGCGTGCGCTTGGTTTAGGCAAGGGTGCCACCACAAAAAACACCTGCGTCTACGATGGCACTAAAATTATCGATAATGAATTACGTTTTCCAGACGAAGCAGCTCGTCATAAAATTTTAGATCTTATTGGTGATTTGGCGCACGCCACCAAACGATTAAATGCTCACATTATCGCGGTCCGAACTGGCCACCGTGAAAATATGTTATTGGTCCAAGAATTAAATCGGCGCATTGAAAAAACTGAACGACCCGCGGTCATTTTTGATATTCCTCGTATTTTATCACTGCTGCCACATCGCTATCCCTTTTTATTAGTTGATCGTGTCATTGAATACACACCCGGGAAAACCATCGTTGGTTTAAAAAATGTCACCATCAACGAACCCTTTTTCCAAGGTCATTTTCCTAACACGCCAGTTATGCCTGGTGTGTTATTATTAGAAGCCATGGCTCAAACGGGCGCACTCATGCTGATGGATATGGAAGAGAGCAAAGGTCGCGTTCCTTATTTCATGAGTTTGGACAAAGCTAAATTTAGACGTCCAGTTTTTCCTGGGGACCAATTACGCATTGAAATTGAAGTGATTCGCATGCGTTCCCGTATGTCATCATGCCTCGGCCGCATTTTGGTTGCAGACCAATTAGTATGCGAGGCTGAAATTCGCTCGGTGATGATGGATCGATAGCTTTTTGTTTCGGGGCTTCGCCCCAAACCCCACGGACTTTGTCGTGGTTCGTTCATTCGCGCTGCGCGCTCGGTGAACGTGGTCCGATCGGCTGCGCCGATTTTATCGGACCACCACCACTCGGCGTCCGGTCGGGCTGCGCCCTCCATCTCATATATCAGTATTGCAGCTCACGCAGAAATTTCTGTGACTACATAATATCGATTTTTCATCACGTGGACGCGGGACGAGAATGCCGTTTTGCCTCAGCCTTGGTTAGGTATACAGTGGGGCCATGCGACCTCGCTCCGGTGTCTTATTGGCTTCAAGCCCACAAATGAGTGATCCGAATTTTTTACGGACTGTTATTTATTTATTAGATCACGGGAAAAATGGTTCACTCGGATTTATTATTAATCGTGCTTTGGAAATACCGCTTAAAGAATTATGGCAAGAGGTTCCACTTGGTTTAGCTGAAGAATGTCTGGCCGCTGAAGGTGGACCGGTTGATCGGCATAAAGGATTATTGGTGCATTGTGATACCAGCTTACCCGGCGCACAATTAATGGCAGAAGGAATTGCTGTGGGTGGTGATTTAATCGCACTAACTGATCGTTGGCAAAATGGTAGTGATGCGGTTGGTCCACGCTTATTTTTAGGACACAGCGGTTGGTCAGTTGGGCAATTAGAGACAGAAATTGAAGAAGGTGCTTGGATAGTCCGTCCCGGGCGACTGGATTTATTAATAACGCCGAATCCATCCGATATGCTGTGGCAACAGGTTGTGGAAGGTCATAATGGTGGAACACCTGAACCAAGCCGAAACTAAGCTGACACTCTAGATGGCATGGCTTTCTTCATCATCTCTTCACATTATCTACTAGGTTTCTAACTATGGTAACATTGCTACTTCGATTACTGTTTTTCGTTTGCCTGCTGAGTATATTCGCTGGATGTGGGCGATGGGTACCTGGGTATATCGTCACTGAAGATGGTGAAGTTTTATCAAATACTGATGAAAATATGCGCTCCTCGACCATAAATACGATGCGGTCACAATTAGATACTCAACTTGGTGAATATTGGCGTACAGATATCACTATTGCAGAATTACCGATTCATCAGGCGGATGATAGAACTTTATCAAATGGATGGATGTGGCCAAAAGCAACTATTTCAATTACGGTCATTGGGAATGGTAAGGGCGATCCGTTGCTAACAAACGAGGAAATTACTAAAGCTGTTTACGATTACATGTATCATAAAGTAGAACGTCCGACAAAAAATTTACTTGTTACCACCACGAGTGTCGTAGACGTAGATCGTTTTAAACCATCAATAGTTAATGTTTCACATTTAACGACAAACAGTAACTCCGAACAAAAATATACCGTTCAAAGTGACGATACGTATGCTGATCTAAGTTTAGCCTTTTATGGAAGTACGGCGCATTGGCGCATCATTGCTAATGCCAATAAATCAATTGAGCTAAAACCAGGTGTTGAGATTATAATTCCTCCCAAGCCGAAATAAATACCTTGCGACAGAATGGTTTTTGTTACTCTGCTAAGATTTCTTTTTCTTAGGAATATTTTCTGCCATGCGTTTTCCTAAACGATCCAATGCTGGGCATGAGTCGTATGGATCCAATTGCACACTTAACAAGCTATAGCTCGTTTTATTGTCAACGGCTTGCATCCAAGCATCGACAAAATCTCCTTCTGTACTCACTTTGAGTGCCCAACCAGCGCCAAGCACATCTGGCAAACGATGATAATTCCAATTCAAAATATCATTGTAACTGCCATCCTGAATCGCCCGTTCCGTGGTGTAACCTTTATTATCTAGGACGATGACGATCGGATTCAGGCCTTGTCTCACCACTGTCGATAATTCCATACCAGTCATTTGAAATGCTCCATCACCAACGAGTACGACAGGCCGTAGTTTTTTCTGTGCTAAACTAACTCCGACACTGGCTGGTATAGCAAAACCCATAGACGTATAATAAGCCGGAGCGACAAATTCTGTGCGCCGATGAATAGTTAAATCTATAGCACCGAATAAACATAATCCGACATCACAAACGACTGCCATATCGTCATCTAGCCGTTCATTTATTAATTCAAACATGCGCGTTACTTTAAGTAATTTTTTTGGTACAACTGGCGCAACTTTTTGTTTGTTTTTAGCCTTAATTTTCTGCTGACGACGTGGAATTTTAGCTGACAGGAGCCCACGCACAAATGCATCAAATGGCACGCGGTCATAGCGATGACGACTTATTTGAACTTTTTCACTCGTTGCTTCAATGGTATTACTCACATCAATATTAGCCGTAAATATTCCTAAATTTACATCTGTTAAAAAGGTGCCTAGCATTAATAGACAATCACTGCTTTCGACCGCTTTGGTTACATCTTCACGTCCCATTGCTCCTTCATACACGCCCAAATAATTAGGGTGTAATTCACTAATGACCGATTTTCCTAATATTGTAACCGCTATGGGAATGCCGGTGCGTTCTGAAATATTTAATAATTCAATTCCAAGTCCATAACGATGGACTTCAACATCAGCTAAAATAACTGGGCGTTTTGCCTGTTTTAAACGCTCAACGGCTTCTGCAATTGCTTCTGATAAGGCCGCTTCATCAGTATCTGGATTTGGTAATGCACTTGGGACTGGATGTTCAGGTACGACATCCACCATATCACGGGGTAATTCAATATAGACAGGTCGTTTAAGTCGCCAACACGTTGCTAAAGCACGATCAATTTCTCTAAATGCGGTATCAGGATCTTCGATAGCCACCGCACACGCCGTTATGCGATCAAATATTTCTTTTTGCGTCGCAAAGGTTTTTACTTTGTGATGTAATAAGGGATCATTAACCCGTTCTTTTAATCCTGGCGAACCGGAAATGACGACAACCGGAGATTTTTCTGCATACGCACCAGCAATGGCGTTCGCGACACTTAATCCACCAACACAATACGTAACGCACACCGCACCCATACCGTGGACCCGGGCGTAAGCATCGGCTGCGAAACCGGCACCGTCTTCTTTGCTAGTTCCGACAACGTTAATGCGACTATGGCATAATTGGTCATAAAATCCTAAAACATAATCGCCGGGAATACCAAAAACATGTTCGACGCGATATTCTTGTAATCGACGAATTAAATAAGCACCAATGGTTTCTTTTGCTGCTGAGCGCTTGCTGCGTGTAGCCATAAGAAACCTCCGCTTTTGTAAGTATACCAACTCTTATCGAGACAGGAAAGGCCGTGTTCAGCCACACCGCACGGTTGCTTTATACGTGTTTTACCCCGCAAAACATTTGTGGATTGCTAATTTTTTTGATATTGCTTGATCGTCATAATGTAAATAGGATTAAATTATTCCCACTTACTATTAATGAATGGAGAAATTCATGACCTCACCTGTGATCAAATCTTTAACAGCCGTACTAGCCAATACCTATGCTCTCGCTGTCAAAACCCACGCTGCACATTGGAATGTAACTGGCACCGGTTTTTTTCAATTACATGATGCCTTTGCTGGACAGTACGGTGCGTTATTCGAAGCTGCAGATGAACTAGCTGAGCGCATTCGTGCGCTCAAATCAACAGCACCACTCGGAATCAAAGACCTCGGACAAATGGCCACCGTTTCCGATCTTAGTACTGCACACGACGGTGTCACGTTAGCGAATATTTTACGCGATGATCACCGACTTGCTTCCAAAGGTTGTGAGGCAGCGCGCGCTGTCGCTGAAGAAAATGGTGACGAAGCAACGGTCGATATGTTAATTGCGCGTATTGAAGAACATGACAAAACAGCGTGGATGTTAGAGGCTTATTGCAGTAAGTAATTATCCGCTTCTGTTCTTGTGTATGTCTATTTTTTCTTTGGACATTACATCGGATGCGGTGCTCTGTCGTCTGTCCCTCTATTAATCATAGCTTGTGCTGTAAGACGCATGCGCTCTAAAAATAAAGCTCGGTGTTCAGTTGGCATAGCGCTTTCTGACACCGATGCTTCCATGCATGCCATCCATGTATCTGCAGCGGCTTGGTCAATTGTAAACGGCAAGTGTCGTGCGCGTAAACGTGGATGGCCACGCCAGGGACTATAGCGAGCTGGACCGCCCCAAAATTCACTTTGGAAAGCAAATTGTTTTGCTTCGGTTTCCGTGATTTCAGGGGGAAATAAATGTGCAATCGCACTTTGTTGAATGCGTTTATAAAAATCTCGCAGTAACGGTTTGAAGACCGCATCACCACCAAAAGCATCCCATGGTTGCATGCGAATAGTCTACGACATTTACAAAATAAAAAAGTGGCATTCCATTCATATTTATTTCATCGTGTAATAAATAATGATTGTATTTTGTATCATTTTGTGATTTTTAATTAGTGAGATAGAGACAACGACTCATGATGGTTATCGTATAAAACGCTACGTGTCCGCAGGACATCGTTACCAGACACTTAAACTCGTGAATTATTGCACAATGCTAGCTTACAGACATGTGTTATCCTTGCTGTCTATAACAGTTTGCGTGCCATCGGAAAAATACCTTCCTTCTGCCACGATGTGTTTATACACCTCTGCACTCGGAGATACGCTATGTCGTTCATATCATCGCAACTCATACCACACATGGTTCCGCAATTAACTGCCATTATTGGGGGCGTCATGATCGTCTGTGTTATGAGCGGCTGTAGTGATCGCTCATCAGTAACTGCCAACGTACAAAGCACGGCATGGGGAAAAACTCCGCAAGGCCAGGATGTCCATCTCTATACGCTGGTTAATGCGAATGGCATGGAGGCAACGATCACGACCTATGGTGC